>NZ_JAFMOZ010000118.1:0-81428 GCF_019049615.1 Rahnella sp. BCC 1045
CCTGCCTTTATCCACATAATCCCAATACACCTCTCTTTTAAGTCCAGTAAACATTTAAAGCCTTAAGAACAAAATTTGGACGACTTACCTCGTTTTTTACGGTATTTTGTTTAGCATACAAAACCAGTGGGTTTAATCTGTTAAACCGGCTGTGGCTCCCGGCCTTCAGGCGCATTGCCTGACAGAATGAGATGAAGAGTATGAGCGAAACCTTGGATTTGAATGCGACGGTCTATCCTTTCCCGCCTAAACCCGCAGTTCTGAATGCAGACGAAAAGACCTTCTATAAAGAGAAGATTAAGAAACTGCTGAAAGAACGCGACGCCGTTATGGTCGCGCATTATTACACTGACCCTGAAATTCAGGCGCTGGCAGAAGAAACCGGCGGTATCGTCGCGGATTCACTGGAGATGGCCCGTTTCGGCAGCCAGCATCCGGCGTCAACGCTGTTGGTGGCGGGTGTCCGGTTTATGGGGGAAACGGCCAAAATCCTCAGCCCTGAAAAAACGGTTCTGATGCCGACACTCAACGCGGAGTGCTCTCTGGACTTAGGTTGCCCGGAACAGGAATTCTCGGATTTCTGCGACAGCCACCCCGATCGCACCGTTGTGGTCTACGCTAATACCTCGGCGGCAGTAAAAGCCCGGGCGGACTGGGTCGTCACTTCAAGCATTGCGGTAGAACTGATTGAATATCTCGATAGTTTGGGTGAAAAAATCATCTGGGCTCCGGATCGTCATCTCGGAAATTACGTGCGTAAGCAGACCGGGGCGGATGTACTCTGCTGGCAGGGCGCCTGTATCGTCCATGACGAGTTTAAAACCCAGGCGCTGACCCGGATGAAAGGTTTGTACCCGGATGCGGCCATACTGGTACATCCTGAGTCCCCTCAGGCGATCGTCGACATGGCGGATGCCGTCGGTTCCACCAGCCAGCTGATTCAGGCCGCAAAAACGTTGCCGCAAAAACAGCTTATTGTGGCAACGGATCGCGGTATTTTTTACAAAATGCAGCAGGCGTGTCCGGATAAAGAATTGTTCGAAGCGCCGACAGCTGGTGAAGGCGCCAGTTGCCGTACCTGCGCACATTGCCCATGGATGGCGATGAACGGCCTGAAAGCTATTGCTGAAGGGCTGGAGCATGGTGGAGCAGCACATGCGATCGAAGTCGATGAAGCGCTGCGTGTGAAATCACTGATACCGCTGAACCGGATGCTGGATTTCGCGGCTCAGCTGAAATTACGGGCGCAAATCAAAGCGCTTTAAGCCGAAGGCATTTTCAGAACAATTAAGGGAAGGACGTGATGATGGATTTCTTCAGTACCAGCAATATTCTGGTTCATATTCCTCTTGGAAAAGGCGGATATGACCTGTCATGGATCGAAGCCGTTGGCACCATTTTTGGTCTGCTTTGCATCTGGTATGCCAGCAAAGAAAAGCTGATCAACTATGCGTTCGGTCTGATCAACGTCACTTTGTTTGCGATCATCTTCTTCCAGATCCAGCTTTACGCCAGCCTGTTGCTGCAGATCTTTTTCTTTGCTGCCAACATTTATGGCTGGTATGCGTGGAGCCGTCAGACAGCCGATCAGCAAGCCGAGTTGCAAATTCGCTGGTTGCCTCGTGGCAAAGCGCTCATCTGGGGCGCAGTGTGTGTCGCGGGAATTCTGCTGATGACGTTTAACATCGACCGCGTATTTGCCGCGCTCACACTGGTGGCGGTGAATGTGATGCAGGCGCTGGGGCTTAATGTCAGTATGCCAGAGCTTCAGCCCGATGCGTTCCCGTTCTGGGATTCATCCATGATGGTGTTGTCGATTGTCGCGATGCTGCTGATGACGCGCAAATATGTCGAAAACTGGCTGCTGTGGGTAGTGATTGATGTCATCAGCGTAGCGATTTTTGCCTATCAGGGCGTTTATGCCATGGCGCTGGAATATGTTCTGCTGACGCTGATTGCGCTGAACGGTTCGTGGCTATGGATCAAAAGCGCGAAGCAAAACGGCTCGCAGCCACTGCAAACGGCCTGAATCCGCTTCAACAAAACGCCTCCATCGCGGAGGCGTTTTGCTTGCTGCAATCTATGAACAATCAGTGATGATGGTGTGCGTGGCTGTGACCATGATGGTCGTGTCCGGCGCTGGTCGCCGGAGTTTCATTTATCCCGCAATCTGGCGTTTCACAGCGACCGTATTCCATCTGAATCGTCGCATGTCCAATACGGCATTTCTCCAGCAAATGATGCTGAATGCGATCTAACAACGCATCGTGATCGTGCGGCGGGACGACCTGCACATGCAGCGTCATCAGGCGCTGCTCACCAATCTGCCAGACGTGAACGTGATGAACATTACGAACTTCAGGAATGCTCATCGACAAGTCACGGCGCAATTTATCGATATCAATTTCTTCCGGCGTCCCTTCCAGCAGCTCATGAAAACTTTCACGTAACAGCCGCCAGGCATTGTTCAGCACCAGACATGAAACCAGCACCGACAGAATCGGGTCGATGGGTGTCCAGCCGGTATACATGATGATCAGCGCCGCCGCCACCGCACCTATTGAGCCCAGCAAATCGCCCAGCACGTGCAGCGCCGCAGCGCGTACGTTGATGTTGGCTTTTTCCTGCCCCTGATGCAGCAACCAGAATGCCAGAATATTGGCAAACAGCCCGGCAATAGCGATCACCAGCATCGTGGTGCCCATCACCGGCTGCGGATTGAAGAAACGGGCGATGGCCTCCCATACGATCAGTACCACAATCACTAACAGCGCGGCGGCATTCACGAAAGCCGCCATGGTCGTCAGGCGCAGATAGCCAAAAGTATGGCGTGAGTTCGGTTTACGTTTCGCAAAACGCACTGCCATTAATGCCACCAGTAACGCAGCAGCATCCGTCAGCATATGGCCGGCGTCTGCCAGCAAAGCCAGAGAGCCAGAAATCAGCCCGCCAATGACTTCCGCAACCATAAAAACCACGGTCACAAGGAAAGCCAGCAACAGACGTCGGCTATTTTTATCCTGCGGTAACAGGGAAGAAGACATAGTTATATTCGCAAAAAGTATGAACAGAGAGGAAACAATAGCGTAATCATGGCATGTTGCAAGACAGGGAGCAGAAAGGAAAAAGAGGAACGAATGTTCCTCCTTTATGTACTTTTAAAATTAGTTACCGGTGGCTTTAGACTGATTGGTGCCAGGAACCTGATCCGGGCAACGACCGTCCTTACACATGGCTTTTTTGTGGTCGACTGTTTTTTTGCTCATATCTTTATGTGCTTTGGTGGTCGACGTGTGTTTCTTTTTGTGAACTTCATTCACGGGCTTATCTGTTTCATTGATTTTGCTGTTATCGACCCCGTTAGGTGCGATTTTCTGCACTGAACCCGGGCTGTCAGATTGATTAGCAGAACCATTGTTTGAACCGGTATCAGCGCCTTCTGCAAAAGCTGCACCTGAAGCCAGGGCCATTGTTGCGGACAGTAAAATAATGGCGAGTTTCTTCATAACCTTTATCTCCATTTTCGGGTTGTTGTTCGCTGTGGGTAATGTGTCTCCATTGAGATAAAAGCTTAGCTAATGAATTTATGTCTTAAATCAAAATGAGACTATTCGTAAGTGTAAAAGTAGATTTACACCGACACCCAATCCGGCTAGATTGAACGCGGTCAGCGTTTCGCTTTGTCTCTTATGAACACCCAATGGAACAGTTATGAATTATCAAAACGACGATTTACGTATCAAAGAAATTAAGGAACTTTTGCCACCTGTAGCGTTGCTGGAAAAGTTTCCCGCCACTGACAAAGCGGCAAAGACGGTGTCTCATGCGCGCAATGCGATTCATAAGATACTGAAAGGAAACGACGATCGTCTTCTGGTAGTCATCGGCCCTTGCTCAATTAACGATCCTAAAGCCGCTAAAGAGTACGCAGCACGTCTGCTGAAAATGCGCGAAGAATTGCAGGGTGAACTGGAAGTGGTCATGCGCGTTTACTTCGAAAAACCGCGTACGACTGTTGGCTGGAAAGGGCTGATCAACGACCCGCATATGAACAACAGCTACCAGATAAATGATGGTTTGCGCATTGCCCGCAAATTGTTACTGGATATTAACGACACCGGTCTGCCTGCGGCGGGTGAATTCCTGGACATGATCACGCCACAATATCTGGCGGATTTGATGAGCTGGGGCGCGATTGGCGCACGTACTACAGAATCTCAGGTTCACCGTGAGCTTTCCTCCGGTTTATCCTGCCCCGTAGGTTTCAAAAACGGCACCGACGGCACCATCAAAGTGGCGATCGACGCGATTAACGCAGCCGGTGCGCCGCACTGTTTCCTGTCTGTGACCAAATGGGGCCACTCCGCAATCGTCAACACCAGCGGAAATAACGACTGCCACATCATTCTGCGCGGCGGCAAAAAACCAAACTACAGCGCGCAGGACGTGCTGGAAGTGAAAGACGGCCTGAAAAAAGGCGGCCTGCCAGCCCGCATCATGATCGACTTCAGCCACGCCAACAGCAGCAAACAATTCAAAAAACAGATGGAAGTCTGTGAAGACGTTTGCGGTCAGGTTGCCGGTGGCGAACAGGCGATTATGGGCGTGATGGTTGAAAGCCATCTGGTCGAAGGCAATCAGAGTCTCGACAGCGGCGAGCCACTGGTTTACGGCCAGAGCGTGACCGATGCGTGCATTGGCTGGGAAGATACCGAAGTGTTGCTGCGTAGCCTTGCGAACGCAGTCAAAGCGCGTCGCGGTTAATCCGTCACAGCAATTCTGAGCTGAGCCCCGTTAAGGCGGGGCTTTTTTATGGCTGTAAGAACGCTGTCATCGTGTGATGCCAAAAGAGAATATCTATGCTGATTTATAACGTTTTTGGCCGGTATCTGGGGGTTAAAAAGACGCCGGAGGGCTGGCAGGTTTTTCGTGCCGAGATGACCGAGAGAAAATTCTCGCGCCTCTACGACATCATCATTCCTGACGATATGACTGAAGCGGAAATCCCCGGCTGGCTGGGCGATATTTTTCACGAGTCAGCGACGGAATTGCATCCTGACGTCTGGCGTATCGAGTAATACTGGTTTTGCGCCGGGTCAGACCCATTAAAAAAGGCATGCTTTCGCATGCCTTTTTTGCATTTCTGATGAGCTCAGAAACCGCTAATTACTTCGCTTTACCCTGGTTTGCCACGGCCGCGGCTTTCGCTGCGATTTCATCGGCATTGCCCAGATAATAACGTTTGATTGGTTTGAAGTTTTCGTCGAATTCGTAAACCAGTGGAACACCGGTAGGGATGTTCAGTTCCAGGATTTCGTCTTCGCTCAGGTTATCCAGATATTTAACCAGCGCACGCAGGGAGTTACCGTGCGCAGCAATAATCACACGCTCGCCGCTTTCGATGCGAGGTTTGATGACATCAGTCCAGTAAGGAATAACGCGGTCGATGGTCAGCGCCAGGCTTTCTGTGGTTGGCAGCTCTTCAGGTTTCAGTTTGGCATAACGCGGGTCATGGCCAGGGAAGCGCTCATCAGCACGATCCAGTTCTGGTGGAGTCACAGCAAAACCACGACGCCATTGTTTAACTTGCTCGTCGCCGTACTTCTGTGCTGTTTCAGCTTTGTCCAGACCCTGCAACGCGCCGTAATGACGTTCGTTCAGTTTCCAGGATTTCTCAACCGGCAGCCATGGCTGGTTCAGTTCGTCCAAAACGCTCCACAGAGTATGGATGGCACGTTTCAGCACAGAGGTGTAAGCGAAGTCAAATTGGAAGCCTTCGTCTTTCAGCAGCTGACCCGCAGCTTTTGCTTCAGTACGGCCCTTGTCGGACAGTTCAACATCATGCCAACCAGTAAAACGGTTTTCTTTGTTCCACTCACTTTCACCGTGTCTTACCAGCACCAGCTTGGTTACAGCCATAGCTAAACTCCTCAGTTAACTGAATTTTCAATGATAACAGTTATCATTATAGGGTCTGGGCATCCCGATCGGCAATCTGAATGTATTCAGGAAACCTATGCGTGACGCCCGTTTGTCTTAAACATAACGAATTTGCTGTGGCGATGTAAAACAAAACGCGCAGACGGTCACCCGGACAGCGCGTTTTGTGCAAAAGGACAGCGGATTAGCTGGCTTTTTTCAGGCAGGTACTCATGAAGGTTTTGCGGGCATCGCCTTTAAGTTCTTGTTTCGCAGCTTCAGCATTACAGGTTTTCATCTTTTTCTGCTGAGGGTTCATTTTATCGTCTGTTTTGGCCTCGGCTTTCAGGCAGTTGCTCATGAATTTTTTGCGCTCATCGCCCTTAAGCGATTGTGTGGTGGCCTGCTGATTACAGTCGGTCATTTTCTGGCGCTGCTCAGTCTGAGCGGGGGAAGGCACTTTTACGGGATCCGCGGCCAGAGCAGAACCCGCCGCACACAAGGTCGCCAGCAGGGATAACACAACGGGTAAACGCATAACGAACTCCTTTTTGAACGTCCTTTTCGCAGGACACTCTCTAAGCGTAGATGCGGGAGGCGGCTTTAGCTGAAAAAGTGCTGACGCAGATGCGTCATCAGTCACAAATTTGCAGAAGGGAAAGCGTGAAGGGCAGGTTGGGATGAGCCTGCCCCGGGAAGATTACAGCGCGAAGAACTGATAAGTGGTGGCGGATTTGTACGTCTGACCCGGTTTAATCCAGCAGCTTGGCTGCGGCCAGGTCGCGTGGTTCGGGCTGTCCGGCAGGAATTCACTTTCCAGCGCAACGCCGCTGTAGCTGGCATATTCGCCGCCTCTGCGGTTTGGCGTGCCACCGAGGAAGTTGCCGCTGTACAGCTGCACTGCCGGTGCCGACGTGAACATCGTCATTTTGACTTTGCCATCGGCTGACCACAAATGCGCAGCCGGATTGCTGCCGGTATTGCACGAGCGGTTGAGCAGATACGCATGGTCATAACCTTTCACCCGTTGCTGATCGCGATCCTTGAGGAAATCTTTCGCCAGCGTTTTTGCGGCGTTGAAATCCATACCGGTATGTTCAACCGGCGTCGGATCGGCGCACGGAATACCGTCGCTGTCGACCGGCAGGAAACGGTCAGCAAACAGTTGCAGCTTTTGCTGGCGCGCGTCGGTGCCTTCGCCGTCGAGATTGAAATAAGCGTGATTGGTCAGATTGACCGGGCACAGCTTATCCACCGTCGCTTCATAGCGGATTTCCAGACGGTTATCATCGGTCAGCTGATAATGCACTTTCGCCGTCATATTGCCCGGATAACCCTGATCGCCGTCGGCTGAAAACAGCCCGAACGTCAGCTTCTGCGCGTTTTGCTCAAGAATTTTCCAGCGACGCGCATGAAAACCTTCCGGGCCGCCGTGCAGCTGATGTACGCCCTGATTGGCGACGACCAGATGTGGTTTGCCTTCAATCTCAAACTGCGAGCGGGCGATGCGGTTGGCGTAGCGCCCGACGGTCGCGCCAAGATAGGCGCTCTGATTCATATAGTCGTGCGGTGTCTGGCAGCCGAGGAGCAGTTCGCGGGTCGAGCCGTCAGCCAGCGGGAAAGTGAAGGATAACCAGGTCGCGCCCCAGTCCATGAATGTGGCGGTTGCGCCCGCCGCATTCTGTAGCGTCACCTGTTCAAACGGCTGGCCATCGGGTGCCAGCTGTGTGTTTTCAGGTTTTAACATATGCCAGCCCCCTGGGAAGCGGTGCAAACGTAGAAGGTTTCTTTCAGGCCGCTGTAGGCGTGATATTGCTGCTCAACGGCGTGACGGACTTTGTCTACCATCTCTGTCGGAACGAGTGCCACGATGCAGCCGCCGAAGCCGCCGCCGGTCATGCGCACGCCGCCTTTATCGCCAATCACTTCTTTGACGATCTCCACCAGTTTGTCAATTTGCGGAACGGTGATTTCAAAATCATCGCGCATGGAGGCGTGAGATTCCGCCATCAGTTCGCCCATGCGTTTCAGGTCGCCGCTGGCCAGTGCGTCAGCCGCTGCCAGAGTACGATCGTTTTCAGTGATCACGTGACGTGCACGGCGTGCAACCACCGGATCCAGTTCATCCTGAATGGAGAAGAACAGGGCAGGGTCTACGTCGCGCAAGGCTTTCACACCGAAGAAGCGGGCGGCTACTTCGCACTGCTCGCGACGGGCGTTGTATTCGCTGTCAACCAGACCGCGTTTCACGTTGGAGTTGATGATCACCACGGCTGCGTTTTCCGGCATAGACACGGCGCGGGTTTCCAGTGAGCGGCAGTCGATCAGCAGGGAATGGTTTTCTTTGCCGAGAGCAGAAATCAGCTGATCCATAATCCCGCAGTTGCAACCGACGAACTGGTTCTCTGCTTCCTGACCGTTCAGTGCCAGCGCCACGCCGTCCAGCGGCAAATCATAAAGAGATTTCAGCGCCTGGCCGACGGCGACTTCCAGAGATGCAGAAGAACTCAGCCCTGCGCCCTGAGGCACGTTGCCGCTGATCACCATGTCTGCGCCGGAGAAATCTTTATTACGCAGCATCAGATGTTTCACCACGCCACGCACGTAGTTGGCCCACGGATGCGCGTCGCTGTGCAGGATCGGTTCGTCGAGAGAGAAGGTATCTTCCTCGTTCTCGTAATCGGCGGCGATCACGCGGATCACACGGTCGTTGCGCTGTGCGCAGGCGATCACCGTTTCATAATCGATGGCGCAAGGCAAAACGAAACCGTCGTTGTAATCGGTATGTTCGCCAATCAGGTTAACGCGACCCGGCGCTTTGATGGTGATCGTGGCAGGGTAGCCGAATTTGTCGGCAAAGATTTCCAGGGTTTTGGTTTTCAGTTTCATTGTTTTTCTCCGGCCTCACGATAATGAACATCACTCACCGCCCGCAGACGCTCTGCGGCTTGTTCGGCTGTCAGGTCGCGTTGGGTTTCAGCCAGCATTTCGTAGCCGACCATGAATTTGCGAACCGTGGCTGAACGCAGCAACGGCGGGTAGAAATGGGCATGCAGCTGCCAGTGTTCGTTGTCGCCTTCGGTAAACGGCGCGCCGTGCCAGCCCATGGAATACGGGAAAGAGCACTGGAAAAGATTGTCATAGCGGCTGGTCAGTTTTTTCAGCGCCAGCGCTAAATCACTGCGCTGGGCATCGGTAAGCCCGGTGATGCGCTTAACGTGAACTTTTGGCAGCAGCAGTGTTTCGAACGGCCACGCCGCCCAGTAAGGCACCACGGCCAGCCAGTGTTCGGTTTCCACCACCGTGCGGCTGCCGTCTGCCAGCTCGCGCTGCACGTAATCCACCAGCATCGGCGAACCTTGCTCGTCGAGATAAGTGCGTTGCAGACGGTCTTCACGCTCGGCTTCATTAGGCAGGAAACTGTTCGCCCAAATCTGGCCATGCGGATGCGGGTTAGAGCATCCCATCGCCGCGCCTTTATTCTCAAAAACCTGCACCCACGGGTAGGTTTTCCCTAAATCCGCGCTTTGCTCCTGCCAGGTTCTGACGATTTCCGTCAGGGCTTCTACGGAAAGCTGCGGCAGCGTTTTGCTGTGATCCGGCGAGAAACAGATAACCCGGCTGGTGCCGCGTGCGCTCTGGACCCGCATCAGCGGGTCATCGTTTTCCGGCGCAAACGGCGTGTCCGGCATCAGCGCCGCGTAATCGTTGGTGAACACGAAAGTGCCGGTGTATTTCGGGTTCACATCGCCCGTTACGCGGGTATTGCCCGGGCAGAGGAAACAGTCCGGATCGTGCGAAGGCAGAACCTCCTGCGAAACGGCTTCCTGCTGGCCCTGCCACGGGCGTTTGGCCCGGTGCGGGCTCACTAAAATCCACTGATCGGTCAGCGGATTGTAGCGGCGATGTGGATGATCAATCGGGTTAAACGTCGTCATAAACTTTCCTTGGTCTGCCTTAATCCGGGTAGCCCTGCGGGTTTTTCGATTGCCACAGCCAGGTGTCATTGGCCATGTCTTCCAGCGTGCGTGTCACTTTCCAGTTGAGTTCTTTCTCGGCTTTAGTCGGGTCAGCCCAGTAGGCTGGCAGGTCGCCCTCACGGCGTGGTGCAAACTTGTAGTTCACCGGTTTGCCACAGGCTTTGCTGAAGGCCTCAATCACTTCCAGCACGCTCTGGCCGAAGCCTGCGCCGAGGTTGTAAATGTGTACGCCCGCTTTGTTGTGCAGGGTTTTCATTGCGGCGATATGGCCGTCGGCCAGATCGACTACGTGGATGTAATCGCGAACGCCGGTGCCGTCAGGCGTCGGATAATCGTTGCCGAATACCGCCACAGATTCGCGGCGACCCACGGCCACTTGGGCAATAAACGGCATCAGGTTATTGGGCACGCCCTGCGGATCTTCACCCATCAGGCCAGACGGATGCGCGCCAACCGGGTTGAAATAGCGCAGCAGGGTAATGCTCCACTCCGGTTCAGCACGTTGCACGTCTTCGAGAATTTGTTCGACCATCAGCTTGCTGCGGCCATAAGGGCTGGAAGGGTTGCCGGTCGGGAAATCTTCGACATACGGGGTTTTCGGCTGATCGCCATACACCGTCGCGGACGAGCTGAAAATCAGGTTTTTAACGCCCGCAGCGCGCATTGCTTCAACCAGCACCAGCGTGCCGGAAACGTTGTTATCGTAATACGCCAGCGGTTTGGCGACGGACTCCCCGACGGCTTTCCAGCCCGCGAAATGAATCACGGAATGAATGTGGTGTTCGCTGAAGATCTTATCGAGGAGTACGCGGTCGCGGATATCACCTTCATAGAACAGCGGCGTTTTGCCGGTGAGCGTATTGATGCGCTCCAGAACGCTGACTTTACTGTTGTGAAGATTATCCAGAATGATTGGCGTATAGCCCGCATCAATCAGTTGCACGCATGTATGGCTACCAATGTAACCGCTACCACCTGTGACTAAGACGTACATAATCGCTCCTCAATGAATATCATGATGCAACGATAACACGCTGCAAGGCTGAAAAAGGTGATCCATCCCCAATAAAATGGAATCGCTTACACAAACAGTTTATCACCTTTCAATGCCGCTATACAGGTGCTGTGCGCCGTACAGAAAGCCTGCGGGAGCGTGCCGGAAGCCAGATGTATAGCTAAGTGTAATCGCTTACATTCCGGGGTGTGATTTATCCGCGGCAGGCTTTTACTTCATTTTTCAGACTCCAGCCGGAGGGAACGCCGACATTTTATCCAGCAACCAGTTCCGCAGGATCCCGATATCGTCGCGTGCGCTTTTCTCTTTTGTGGTCACCAGATAATAGTTTGCACCCGGGAGATGGTGCGGGAAGGGGACGGTGAGGATGCCTTTTTCAATGAAATCCCGCGCCAGCAAACTGCTGACAATCGCCACGCCCTGGCCGGCAATGGCCGCCTGAATGGCGTGAGTTTCGTCGGTAAAACGCAACCCGTTGTCGATGTTGAGGTCTTTTGGACCGAAATGCGCACGCCAGTTTTCCCAGTCGGGTGAAGGGCGGGGAATGTGACGATTTTCCACATGAAACAGCGTTACGTCCTTCAGGTCTGCCGGGGTTTTCAGCGCCAGCGTCGGGCTGGAGACCAGTATAAACGTGTCGTGATACAGCAGTGTGGAATCCAGCGACTCATCGGCAGATTCGCTGTAACGGATCGCCACATCCACGGTATTACGCGTTAAATCCACCAGCTCAATGCCGGTGTGCAGCCGCAAATCCATGGCCGGTGCCACCTGTTTTAAATCCGCCAGCCGCGGAACCAGCCAGTGCGTCAGAAAATTCGAGGTGGTCGTCAGCGTCAGCGCAGGGGGTAATCCGGCGTGATGAATTTCTTCCACGGCAGCCTGTAAACCGGCAAAAGCCTGGCGCGTGGCCTGCCGCAAAATTTGCCCGGCGGCGGTCAGTTTCACCTCGCGGGCGCTGCGCTCAAAAACGGCGGTGCCCAGCGCCTCTTCCAGAACACGGATCTGGTGACTGATCGCCGTAGCCGTGACGCCGATTTCTTCGGCAGCGCGTTTAAAGCTGGCCTGCTGCGCCACCGCGTCGAACGCTTTCAGTGAACCCAGGGGCGGTAAACGGATTTTCTTCATGATGAGTTATTTTCATCCGTGGCTGAAATCTATGACTTTGAGTCTCCTAAAATAGGCGGTGTAAGCTCCTTTATCAACACGATGAGGATGAATAACGTTCATCCTGATATCGCAAGGTTTCGGTTAAGGAGTTCTGTATGTCTGCCATTAATTTCCGGGTGCCCGCGCTGGCCTGTTCGCTCGGCGCTTTGTTTATTATGTCACTGACCATGACGCTGCTGGGTGTGGCGCATCAGGGGCTGGACACGCCGCTAACGCACAGCTTTGCGGGCGCGGCGGCTATATTTTTCACGTTGTTTATGATCAGCGAGCGTTATAACCCGCAGCCGCTTTTGCCGCAGACCTTGCGGGCTTGCACCGAATTGCAGATAAGCCTCTGGACCAGCATTTTATTTGCCGGCCTTTGCGTACCGGCTTTCTTCCTGCTGGCCTGGCTGCTGAAAAACAGTTACGGGTTTGGTCTGCTGCAAATCCTCCTGAGCATTGCCCTGATCTTGCTGATGGTCCGGGCGGGCCATGTGCTGGGTGAAAAGGTTCAGGCTGAATTCACCCGCGATAAACGCCTGCTTCTGGGCTTTACGCTGGTCGCCGCCGGAACAGGGATGATTGCTGTGATGCCGGAAGGCTGCGCGTTCTGGCTGGCGCCGCTGCCCGCGATGATCCTCAGCGGTCTGGGGCTCGGGATGGTGAATCACGCCAGAAATATCAGGTTGCAGGTGATTGCGGCGCAGGGACGATGGCTCAACGGCGTGGCACTCATCGCCAGCACCGTGGTTTCACTGGCGTTGCTGACAATGATTGTGACGATTTATCCGGGCTACGCGGGACTGGAAAACGGGTTCACACTGTTGGGGATTTTTGCCCTGGCGGGCATGGTGGTGGCGCTGATGGCCGAGGCGTAAAAACCGCCCTCCATGGAGCGGAAGGCGGGTGAAAAATCAGAGCGCGTCAATCTGATAACGGTAAATTTCGCCCTCAGGAATAAAACTCAGGCGGTGAGTAATGCACGCCGGCGCATCTTCCGCGTGATGCGAAACGAACAGCAATTGGGTGTCACCTTCACCAATCAGAATATCGACGAAACGGCGCACCAGCTGGCGGTTTATCGGATCTAAACCCTGCAACGGCTCGTCGAGGATCAGCAGCGCCGGATGTTTCACCAGTGCGCGGGCAATCAGTGCCAGACGTTGTTGCCCCCAGGACAGGCTGTGGAACGGTGTATCACCGGCATTGCCGCCGAGGCCGAGCAATTCCAGCCACTGATTTGTGAGGAATCTCTGGCGATCAGAAACCGCCTGATAAATGCCAATCGAATCGAAGAATCCAGAGGTGATCACGTTGCGGACGCTGGTGTTGACGCGGTAATCCAGATGCAGGCTGCTGCTGACATAACCGATGTGGCGCTTGATGTCCCAGATGGTTTCACCGCTCCCGCGGCGGCGGCCAAACAGCGTCAGGTCATTGCTGTAACCCTGCGCGTGATCGCCTGTGATCAGGCTGAGCAGCGTCGATTTCCCTGCGCCATTCTGCCCGGTGATCTGCCAGTGCTGACCGTGATCAACCTGCCAGCTTAAGTTGTGCAGGATCGGTTTATCGTTGTATTGCACCACGCCGTCGCGCAACGCGATCAGCGGAGAATCCTGTGGCGGCGTAACGCGCACTGTCGGATCTTCTGCTTCCGGCACTGCCATGCCACTGAGGCTTTCGCTGTGCGCCAGTTGTGCGACCAGCGCATCAGCCATGACCTGTTCGCGCGGGCCGACGGAGGCCAGCGTACAATCCGCCAGCACACCGACGTTTTGCACAAACGGCGGAATATCGTCGAAGCGGTTGAGCACCAGTACCATTGTCTGGCCTTCGCCGGAAAGGGTGTCCAGCAACTGCGCCAGCTGCGCGCGGGCATTGACGTCGAGCCCGTCGAACGGTTCGTCAAGCACCAGCAGATCTGGCCGTTGCATCAGCACCTGACACAGCAGCGTCTTGCGGGTTTCACCGGTGGATAAATATTTGAACCGGCGATCGAGTAATTTTTCGATTCCAAACTGCGCGGCAAGGGCGGCGCAACGGGCAGGATCGCGCACTTCTTCCTGAATGATTTCCGCCGTCGTCCGGCCGGTATCGTCTTCCCCTTCACTCAGTAAATCGGTGTTATTGCGTTGCCATTCATCGGCGACCAGTTTCTGGAGTTGCTCAAACGACAGGCGAACGATGTGCGGAAAACGGTTTTCACGGGTTCCTTTCAGCAGGGTGATATCGCCCGCCAGCGCGCGGGCCAGCGCTGATTTACCGCTGCCATTCGAGCCGACGAATGCCCAACTGTCGGTCTGATGAATACTGAGCTCGGAAAGTGTGAGGGTTCGGGTATCGCTGAGGCGAAAAACGCCTTGCGAGATATGCAACGACATTCTGCTATCCCTTTTTCCCGTCCTGCTTCAAGTTGCATGTGAGTTGGCTACGTTCACTCACCCGAATCACTTACTCGTGTAAGCTCATCGGGATTTACTCTGTTGCCGCCTGCCTGAAACTCGAATTATTTAGGGAAATGAATTTTGATTGATAAATTAAGGGATAAGCGCTGCACTCTCTTAAGTCAATTGACAATTCTGCAAAATGTTAACGCTAATTCTGCAAGATTTTGATTTTTATTATCTTTTCAGCACAGCGTGGCGAGGATTACCTTGTCATCATCAAACTGCGCGAAGACGTTCTGGCCGGTTTTCAACGCCAGACGGTCAACGTCACTGTTAGGCACCGTGGCGCACAACGTTTCGCTGCTGGGTAATTTTACCAGCACCTCGCAGTTACTTTCACCGCGCTGAATACTGATGACGTCACCCTGCAACGCGTTATGCGGATTTTCTGCCGTATAGCCGAGAGTGATCCACGGCGCTTTAATCAGCACCAGCACTTCTTTGCCCGGCGTCAGTGCCAGACGGTCGGCGCTTTGCTCGGTGATCGCCGCACGAATTTGCGTTTTGCCGTCGGCCAGCATGATGTCGATATGCTGCTGAACAATCTCATGCGAACGGTCAATAACGTTGCCGAAAAACTGATTGCGGGCGCTGGTTTGCAGTGAGAAACGCGAAATCGCCGCAAGCAGGCTGTCGAGCGGCAGGGAGTCTTCTTTCAGTACATCAAAGGCTTTTTGCTGGATTTGCGCCAACAGTTCATACAGCTGAATCAGGCGTTCGCCGTAAGGCGTCAGCACGGCACCGCCTCCGCCTTTACCGCCGGTGCTGCGTTCAACCAGGGTCTGGTCTGCCAGCTGATTCATTTCATTGATAGCATCCCATGCGCTTTTATAGCTGATGCCCGCGAGCTTCGCGCCCTGACTGATTGAGCCGGTATGCCGTACCTGTCGCAGCAATTCGATGCGGCGCGGATCGGCGAACAATCGCTGCTGGAGTTTAAGGGTTAAGAGAATTTCGGCTTGCATTGCAGCGTCCTTATTAGAATCATTATTCATTGTCGCCGTTAAACCCACAGGCAGGCAAGTTGGCTAAATGCTAAAGTAATCACAGTCCCGTACTGTTATTATCCGCAACAGATTGATTTTTCGTTTTGACTTCAAGCACGAAGTCCTACAACGCCTTCGGGCCGTTCAGCCAGTTAAGTGAGGCTATCATGTTAGAATTATTAGAAAGTTTGCTTTTCGCTGCCATCATGGTACCGATTTTCATCGCGGTTATCCTGGGTCTGATCTGGGGACTGGGCGAAATTTTCAACGTTATTTCCAACGTCGGCCACTCTAAAGAGTCCCGAAATACCCCGATTGTAAAATGAGTTAAGGGGTTTAACCCGCTTTCCGAAGAGCCCGGCCATTGTGCCGGGCTTTCTATTTTCAGGGTGAGATCAAGAAACCGCAGGTTCTTAATGTCCGCGGGGATAAAACGGATGACATCATTTTTTTCGACGTTATATTGGTGCTTACATAACGTAACATCTACTTATAAGGAAGAAGAAAACTGATGAAAACCTCATGGGGCAAATTGTTAACTGCTACCGTCATGGTCGCCGGTCTGGGCGTTCAGGCTCAGGCTGCTGAAAAAATTACGGTCTTTGCCGCCGCGTCGCTGACCAATGCGTTGCAGGATATCGCCACGCAATATCAGAAAGAAAAGGGCGTGCAGGTTGTCTCCTCTTTCGCTTCCTCTTCAACGCTGGCGCGTCAGATTGAACAGGGTGCACCGGCGGATATGTTCATCTCTGCCGACCAGCAGTGGATGGACTACGCCATCAGCAAGCAGGAAATCGTTGATAACACCCGTTACACCTTGCTGGGCAACGAACTGGTGCTGATTTCTGCGAAAAGCAGCAAAATCGATAAAGTCGATATTACTGAAAAAACCGAATGGACCAAACTGCTGGGCGACAGCCGGCTGGCAGTGGGCGATCCGGACCACGTTCCGGCCGGTATTTATGCTAAAGAAGCCCTGCAAAAACTGGGTGCCTGGACCACGCTGGAACCTAAACTGGCGCGCGCCAGCGACGTTCGTGCGGCAATGGCGCTCGTAGAACGTGAAGAAGCGCCACTGGGTATCGTGTATGGCTCTGATGCGGTTGCCAGCAAAAAAGTTAAAGTGGTTGGCATCTTCCCGGCAACCAGCCACAAGCCGGTTGAATATCCGATGGCGATTGTGAAAGGCCACGAAAATGCGACCGTCAGCGGTTTCTATGATTATTTGAAAACGCCAGCGGCCGCTGAAATCTTCAGGAAATACGGTTTCACACCGCGCGGATGATCCGTTTATCGCCGAAACCCTGAAGTCATCCCTCCGGGGATGACTTCATATTTGTTCCACGTTGTTATGTAATACTAAAGCGTTGATTCTTTCCTGATGTCGCGAATACAAAATGCCCCTCGCACCCAATCTTGCGTCCCCCTGTGGCGGCTGATTAAAGGCTTTACCTTTTTTGCCGATATTTTATGTTTGCGGCTTCACATTTTATTCAGGACAAATGAACCGACATGATGTTGAGTGAATATGAGTGGCAGGCGGTACTTCTCAGTTTGAAAGTCTCGAGCCTGGCCGTTGTTTGCAGTCTGCCGCTTGGTATTCTGATGGCGTGGATTTTGGTCCGCTGCCGCTTCCCCGGCAAATCCCTGCTCGACAGTATTATCCATCTGCCGCTGGTATTACCGCCGGTGGTCATTGGTTATTTGCTGCTGGTGGTGATGGGGCGACGCGGCGTGGTGGGGCAGTGGCTGTATAACTGGTTCGGCTTCAGTTTCAGTTTTAGCTGGCACGGTGCCGTGCTGGCGTCCGCTGTTGTTGCGTTTCCGCTGATGGTGCGGGCTATCCGCCAGTCGCTCGAGGCCGTCGATCCCAAACTTGAACTTGCTGCCCGGACGCTCGGTGCGTCGCCGTGGCGGGTGTTTTTCACCATCACGCTGCCGCTTTCGGTGCCCGGCGTTATCGTCGGCATCGTGCTGGCCTTCGCCCGTTCACTGGGTGAATTTGGCGCGACCATCACCTTCGTTTCCAATATACCGGGGGAAACGCGCACCATTCCGCTGGCGATGTATACCCTGATTGAAACCCCCGGCGCAGAAAGTGCCGCCGCACGGCTTTGCGTGCTGGCGATCCTGCTGTCTCTGGCGGCGTTACTGATTTCTGACTGGCTGGCAAAACGCAGCCGCATAAGGCTGGGAGGCTGAAATGCTTGAACTCAATTTCAGCCAGAAGCTGGGTGACCTGGATTTACAGATTTCACAGGAACTGCCAGCGCAGGGCATCACCGCGATTTTCGGTTTGTCCGGCGCGGGCAAAACGTCCCTGATCAACGCTATATGCGGGCTGACCAGGCCGGACTCAGGGCGTATCGCGCTCAACGGGCGAATTTTATCTGACACGCAGAACAACATTTTTCTGCCGCCGGAAAAACGCCGTGTGGGGTATGTTTTTCAGGATGCGCGCCTCTTTCCGCATTATCGCGTGCAGGGAAATCTGCAATATGGCATGGCGCCATCGATGCGCGGCCAGTTCGACAGCATCGTCCGTCTGCTGGGCATCGGCGCTTTGCTCGACCGTTTCCCGCTGACGTTATCCGGCGGCGAAAAACAGCGCGTGGCGATTGGCCGTGCACTGCTGACCGCACCGGAAATTCTGCTGATGGACGAACCGCTGGCGGCGCTGGATCTTCCACGTAAACGCGAGCTGATGCCCTATCTGGAGCGTCTGGCGCAGGAAGTCAGCATTCCTATTTTGTATGTGACGCACAGCCTGGATGAAATTCTGCGTCTGGCGGAAAAAGTGATGGTGCTGGATGCCGGTAAAGTGCTGGCGATGGGTGCGCTGGAGGAAGTGTGGGCGAGCAACGTCATGCGTCCGTGGCTGCCGAAAGAAGAGCAGAGCAGCGTGCTGAACGTCAGCGTGCTGGAACATCATCCGCGTTACGAAATGACGGCGCTGGCGATTGGCGACCAGCGTTTATGGATCAGTAAAGTGGAAGAAGCGCCCGGCACGCCGCTGCGCGTGCGCGTGAATTCCACCGACGTTTCGCTGGTGCTGCAACCGACCGCCAACAACAGCAGCATCCGCAATATTTTGCCCGCGAAAGTACTGGAATGTCTGGACGTGGGCAATCAGGTGGAAGTGAAACTGGCGATGGCCGATCACATTCTCTGGGCACGCATTACGCCTTGGGCGCGCGATGAACTGATGGTTCGTTCAGGCCAGTGGCTGTATGCGCAGATTAAAAGCGTGTCGGTGAACCGTTAAGCTTTTGACGCGTGATACAGCGCCAGAACTTTTTCGGCGAATTTGTCATCGATAATATAGAAATAACACTCCGGCACATTCAGCACGCGGGCGAAATGACACATGGTGTCAAAGTTCGGACTGTAGGTGCCGTTTTCATATTGTGAAACCCGCGAACGTGCGGTGCTTTCATCAATTCCCGCCATAACGCCCAGTTTTTCCTGCGTCAGCTTCGCCTTTGTTCGGGCAGATTTCAGTCTGTATGAGATCATCGTCAATAACCACAAAAAGAGTATTGACGTTATGTTTAGCATTACTTAACATCATTGTTGTTTAGAGTTACTAGACATCGTAAAGTGAAAGTGTAGTTCACTTTTCTGAATGCCGTACAGACAACAAAGGATGAACGATGAGAATGGAAGATGACTGGCACCCGGCAGATATCATCGCCGGGTTACGTAAGAAAAGAACCACGCTGGCGGCGGTATCACGGGAAGCCGGTTTAGGTTCCTCGACGCTGGCAAATGCGCTGGCGCGTCCGTGGGCAAAGGGCGAAATGATTATCGCTAAAGCACTGGGAGTTCCGCCGTCGGCTATCTGGCCGAGCCGGTATTTTGATGCACAGATGCGATCGATTCCGCGCTTCATACGGCCCGTAAAAATCAAACCCGAATTAAAGACCGACTGATGATTTTGTGGCAGAAAAAACGCCTTCCTCTGTAGCAGGGGAAGGCGCGAAAAAAACGCAGGGATTAGTTGAGGACTTTCGTGCGGATAACGTCTGCAATGCCCGGGGTTTCGTGGTCGCCAATGACCAGTGCCGCGCGTTCTTTTATCGCATCCGCCGCATTGCCCATCGCCACGCCCAGACCGACATTTTCCAGCATACTCAGGTCATTGTAGTTATCGCCGAACGCGACCACATCCTGCATGCTCATGCCCTGAGATTCGACCCATTCCTGTAAGCGACGGCCCTTGCTGTTGCCGCCTTTCGCCACGTCTACCTGATCGTGCCACGACCATTCGCAGGCCAGACCCAGATCGTTTTCCACCTGTGCGGCAAACGTATGCAGCGCATCCAGATCCTGATGCGACGTGGCAAATTTCCAGATGGACTGCGCCTCGTCTGCGGCTTCACGCAGGCTGTTAATCTGAACGATGTTCGGACGCTGATGTTCCGGCAGGCTCTGACCCCAGGCAATCGAACGGGTCACATGGCCGCTTGGTTGCTGATACAGCATCGCATCATCGACATACAGCAGGCCGTGAATGCCGTGATGATCCAGCAGGTCGATGACTTTTTTAGCTTTCACGCTGTCGAGCGGATCGGAAGTTAATACTTTACGTGCCTGATAATCATACAAATAAGTTCCGTTACAGCAGATAGCAGGTGTATCGAGCTCCAATGCCTGATAAAACGGGTGGATTGCCACATGATGGCGACCGGTGACGACAACCACTTTAATGCCTTGTGCGCGGGCATCGGCCAGCGCAGCAAGAGATTCAGGAAGAATACGTTTTTGACGGTCCAGCAGCGTACCGTCGAGATCGAGCGCAATAATGCGATAAGTCATGAGCAGTCCATCGTAAGTGTGGGTGGATCGAAGAAATTATCATCATGTTACCGTGTTAAGCCTGCTAATTAAACCTTGGATCCGGCACCTTTAGTGCCGCCAGTGCGTTGAGTTATCGTGTTAACCTGAGCTACGCTTTTAAAAAGTCTACCCACTCATTCGGTTTTTAATAAGGAGATGTGATGAAGCAAGTCGTCTACGTTGCCAGCCCTGATAGCCAGCAAATCCACGCTTTTCATCTGGCGGATAATGGTGAACTGAGCCTGCTGCAAACGGTGGAAGTGCCGGGACAGGTTCAGCCGATGGTGCTCCATCCTGACGGTCATCGTTTGTATGTCGGCGTGCGCCCGGAGTTTGGCGTACTGACGTACCATATTGACCACGAAGGGAAACTGGAAGAAGCCGCGATGGCTCCGCTGCCGGGCAGCCCGACGCATCTGGGGATCGACCTTCAGGGGCGTTTTGTGTTCTCGGCTTCTTACAGCTTCAACAACGTCAGCATTCATCCGCTGGATGAAAAAGGTCACGCGCTGGCACCGGTTCAGGTTCTGGAAAACATCCAGGCGCCGCACTCTGCCAATATCGACCCGACCAATCAGTTGCTGATGATCCCGGCGCTGAAAGAGGACCGCATTCGTCAGTATGATTTCAGTCAGAAGGGCGAAGCGACACCACATCAGACCTCCAGCGAGCTGCGGACAGCTGAAGGTGCCGGTCCGCGCCACATGGCATTCCACCCGAATCATCACTTTGCCTACTGTGTAAATGAGCTCAACAGCAGTGTTGATGTGTACCAGAAAGACGTCGGCACCGGCGAATATCGTCAGGTTCAGACACTCGGCGTGATGCCGGCTGATTTTACCGGCACCTGCTGGGCGGCCGATTTGCACATCACGCCGGACGGAAAATTCCTCTACGCCTCAGACCGTACGGCCAGCCTGATTTCTGTTCTGTCGGTTTCCGAAGATGGCAGCGAGCTTACGCTCACAGGGCACCATGCGACGCAAACTCAGCCGCGGGGTTTCAATATCGACTTCACCGGCCAGTACGTGATCACGGCGGGCCAGAAATCCGATGCCATTGAAGTGGCGAAAATCAATCCGCAAAACGGCCAGCTGACCACGCTGAAAACCTACCCGGTGGGCAAAGCGCCGATGTGGGTAAGCATTCTGGAAATTGATTAATCACTCTGGTGTATTAGTGAGATTGTCTAATGTTTATGTTTTAACATCTCAATAATACCGCCACGGAATAATGATCAAGCCCCTGTAATAAGGGGCTTTTTTATTGCCTGAACCTTTCGGGTGATTGATAAGAAATATTTTAACTTCTCTCTAAATGTTAATCATTGCCGGTCGATAACTCTCCCGTTATTCACTCATTCTTCGGTGGCATTGCCACTTCAGAGTCAGTCCATTTGGAAATCAGGGAGAAGAAAATGAATGTACTTTCAGGGATCGCTGGCAAAGTTCGTCATGCCACCATCGCTGGCAAACTCGGTGCCGGTTTTGCACTGGTGCTGTTGCTGGGATCCTTCATCGCTGTGTCGGGTATTTATCATCTGACCAGCATCAACCAACGCGCCGAAAAGGCCACGCTGCTTAAAACCGTTAACGATTTGCTCAGCGGTGCAAAATTTTCCCGGCTTTCATACATGGCCAGCAAAGACCCAAAATATGTTGAGGAAAACCGCCAGGCGCTGGATAAGCTCGAAGCCCGGCAGGCGCAGGTCGCGGCCTATTCCTGGGATGCCGAAGATCAGCCTCTGGTGGACGCCATGCCTGAAAACATCCGCCGTTACCGCGAAAGCTGGCAGCAAACGCTTAATCCTCCGGCTGGCAGCGATCTGCAACAAATCACCGCACAGCTGGCGCAGGCCGGGCTGGCGCTGACGTCCGCATCCAATACGCTGCTCGATCATGAAATGGGCAACCTGCACGAAGAAGTCACCCGAACCATTCAGGAAATGCTGGCGATTATCGCCGCGACGGTGATCGTGGGCGTGCTGATTTCCTGGCGCACGACGCGCGGGCTGACACTTCCGCTGCGCCGCACACTTGCCACCGCTGAACGGATTGCCGCAGGCGACCTCTCAACGCACGCCACCAGCCACAGTCATGACGAAGTGGGGCAACTGACCCGTGCGATTGAAGGCATGAATAAAAACCTGCACGGCATCATCGGTGATATCCGGGAAGGGGTGACTCAGGTCACGCGTGCCTCGAGTGAGATTGCAGCGGGTAACATTGATTTGTCGGCGCGTACTGAAGAACAGGCGGCAGCGCTGGGGCAAACGGCGGCCAGCATGGAGCAGCTCACCTCGACGGTGAAACAGAATGCCGATAACGCCACGCAGGCCAGCCAGCTGGCGTCCGATGCGGCCGTGACGGCAGCACGCGGCGGCAAACTGGTCACCGACGTGGTGGGCGTGATGAAAGAGATTGCCGTCAGTTCGAAGCAAATTTCTGAAATCACCACCGTCATCAACAGCATTGCCTTTCAGACCAACATTCTGGCGCTGAATGCCGCCGTTGAAGCGGCGCGTGCCGGTGAACAGGGCCGCGGCTTCGCGGTGGTTGCCAGCGAAGTGCGCAGCCTCGCGCAGCGCAGCGGGCAGGCCGCTAAAGAGATCGAAGGGTTAATCGAAAAATCGGTGACCAACGTGAATAACGGCTCAACGCTGGTGGAGAAAGCAGGCGATACGATGGAAGAGATTGTCGGTTCCGTCCGTCACGTTACGCAGATCATTCATGAGATTGCGTCGGCGTCGGATGAACAAAGCCGGGGGATCAGCCAGATTGCGCTGGCCGTGGCCGAAATGGACACCGTGACACAGCAGAACTCCGCGCTGGTTCAGCAGTCCGCCAGTGCTGCGGCGTCGCTCGATGAACAGGCGCTGAATCTGGAACGCACGGTTTCGGTATTCCGTCTCGGCAACGAAAGGGCATAACCGGTAAGATTTTCAGGTAAAAAAATGCCGCCGGAGTTTCCTCCTGCGGCATTTTTATTGCGTCAGACTGAATTACTTCGCAGGCTGAGTCAGCACATTGTTGTACTGCCACAGGCGGTTGAAGTTGGTGTCATTCAGGTTACGCTGCTGTTTTTCATCTTTCGGCACGTTGCCCACAAACGGATGACCGGAGAAGACGGCGTCGCCCCATGGGTTCATCTGGTCGTAGCTGTTGTCGAAGCTGCTGTCGCGAATGACCAGCTGGCTGCTGGCATCGTTAGCATCCCACGCGCGGCCCATTTTCGCTTTTGCTGCCTGCTCGAAACCCCGGTCGCCGGTCAGATTGCTGTCGATCACCAGGAAACCGTAAGGTGCTGTGGCTGGCGTATTCGGTGCGAAGATGGACGCCTGTTTCACGCCGCGGCTGCTGACGGTGTGGAATTCAACGTGGTCGAATACGGTATTAGCACGACCAAACACGTAATCCACATCACCCACGATCAGGCTGTTATGCACGTAAGCACGGCTGTAACGGCTGTTGTCGGTCTGGTTGTGGATGTTGGCGGTGTTCACCATAAAGGTGTTCTGGCGGCCAATCAGACGGACGTTGTCGAGAATCACGTTGTCGCCGTCGGTACGCAAAGCAACGGCTGAATGATCGCCGCCGTCAACGGTATCAAGCAGGGCGTTACCAATGGTCAGGTTCTGCACTTGCAGGCCGTTGCTTTGTGACCAGACGGTCGCCGTACAACCTGTGCCGATGGTTTCGGTCGTCAGATTCGCACAGTTCTGGAACATATAGAATGCGCGGTCACCCGGCAGGAACTGGCCGTTAGGGCTGACGGTTGCGCGGTACGCCGCTGGTGCCGCAGAGGCTTCCAGCGTTTGCGTCAGCGTGACATCCGCAGAGCTGTTACCGGCCCCGAATAAGGTCACTGGCGGCGCGCCAGCCGGAATGTAAACCGCGCCGTTATAAGTGCCCGGCAGGATTTTAATGAAAATACGCTCACCGTGGTTACGCACGGCCAGTGCGGCATTTACCGCCTGTTGTACGGTGGAATACGATGCGCCATCGGTGCCTAACTGCGGGCCAACCACAAAGTTGGTTTTAGCCGCGTCAGTGCTTGCCAGTTTAGGGAACCAGCCCTGTTGCTGAACCTGCAAAGAAGGGCCGCCAAAGGCCAGATAATTTTTCGCTGTAAAGTTGGCCGCTTCGTCCGCTGATAACACGGGCAGTGACGCGGTGCCCGGCGCAACCTGGCTGGATAAGCCTTGATGGCTGCTGCTACATGCCGCCAAAATCAGGCTGGCGGACAACATAGCGCACGCGCGTGACAGGGTGGAAATTTTCACTGTGACTGACTCCTTGATGAAGAAAGTTATTCTTTTTTTCAATGTCGCGGCCATTGCCGCAATAAAAAAACGGCGGCCAGTAAAACTGACCACCTTTTCTGCGTCTTTTATACCACAGGAATCAGCTGTATATCACTGTCAGTGATGCTTTGCCGCAAGCCGCGTCAGATCATTTGCTGATCTCTGCGCCGCCCAGCAATTTCAGCAAGGCTTGTGCGACGGCTTTGGACGAGGCCGGATTCTGCCCGGTGATCAGCTTACCGTCGGTGACCACGTACGGACGCCAGTCAGCGGCTTTGCTGTAATCGCCGCCGTGCTTTTTCAGCTCGTCCTCCACCAGGAAAGGCACGATGTCCGTCAGCCCGACGGCGTCCTCTTCGCTGTTGCTAAACCCGGTCACGCGTTTGTCTTTGACCAGCGGCGTGCCATCGTCAAGCAGCACATTGCGCAAAACGCCGGGCGCGTGGCAAACGGCGGAAACCGGTTTGCCTGCCGTCCAGAACGCCTTAATCAGCTCCACCGAATGCGCGTCTTCCGCCAGATCCCACAACGGGCCGTGGCCGCCGGGATAAAAAATAGCGTCGAAATCAGCAGCATTCACCTCCGCCAGTTTCACCGTTGTGGCGAGCGCGTGTTGAGCGCTTTTATCCTGACGAAAACGCGCCGTGGTTTCAGTCTGGGCATCCGGCTCATCGCTTTTCGGATCCAGCGGCGGTTGCCCGCCTTTCGGCGATGCCAGCGTCAGTGTCGCGCCGGCATCCAGAAATTCGTAATACGGCGCGGTAAATTCTTCCAGCCAGAAACCGGTTTTCTTGCCGGTTTCGCCGAGTTTATCGTGCGATGTCAATACAATCAGTAATTTCATGTTACCTCCTGTGGACGCAGTCAGGGATCAATCCTGCCCGACACGAACGACCAGTTTGCCAAAGTTTTTACCCTCAAGCAGACCGAAGAACGCCTGCGGTGCGTTTTCCAGCCCTTCAACAACATCTTCGCGGAACTTCACTTTCCCTGCTTCAAACCATTCGCCCATCTGCTTTGCAAATTCCGGATAACGATGGCCGTAATCATCAAAAATAATGAATCCCTGCATGCGCAGTCGCTTTCTCAAAATCGTGCTGGCAAGCAGTGACAGGCGGTCGTGACCTTCTTTCAGGCCGGTGGCGTTGTATTGCGAAACCAGACCGCATACCGGAATACGGGCTTTGGTATTGAGCAACGGAAGAACCGCGTCAAACACCGCGCCGCCGACATTTTCGAAATAAACGTCGATGCCGTCAGGGCAGGCGGCTTTGAGACGTTGATCTAAATCCGGCGCGCGGTGATCTAAGCATTCGTCGAAGCCGAAATGCTCCACGGCGTAGCGGCATTTCTCTTCACCCCCGGCGATACCCACCACGCGGCAGCCTTTGATTTTACCGATTTGTCCGACCAGGGATCCGACCGGCCCGGTGGCTGCGGCGACCACCAGCGTCTCGCCCGGTTTCGGTTCGCCGATATCCAGCAGCCCCATAAACGCGGTGAAGCCCGGCATCCCCAGCACGCCCAATGCCAGAGACGGTTGCTTAAGCGCAGCGCCTTCCAGCTTTTTCACTTCATCCGCGTTCACGACGGCGTAATCCTGCCAGCCGGTTCTGCCCACGACGAGATCGCCGGTCTTAAAATCCGGGCTGTGGGATTCCACCACGCGGGACACCCCGCCGCCGGTCATCACTTCACCGATTTGCACCGGCGCGGCATACGAAGGCGCGTCGGACATCCGCCCGCGCATGTAAGGGTCAAGAGAAAGCCAGACGGTGCGCAACAAAAGCTGGCCTTCTTTGGCCACGGGCAGCGGGGCTTTTTCCAGACGGAAATTGTCATCAACAGGTTTACCATGAGGGCGGGACGCCAGAACGATGCGGCGGTTTTCAGACTGAGATTGAGACATACCAATACCTTCCCGTTTCATATAAGAGAGTTAAAAGTCAACGTAATTGGGAATAAGTATAGGACGCGAAGTTGTTTTCGCATGAAGCGGTTTATGCCATGTTCTTATGAGTCATGCGTTTTATCCCCAAACTGTGACCCTCATCTTTTCCTATGACTTTGCCCGAGAAATCCCTTTAAGTCTGTTAAGGGCGCAGGTATGTTCGGTAAGGTTTTTGACCACTTGCTCCGTTTTATCTTTCAGATTAATAAGCATAAAAAAGGGATCCCGATGCATAAAACACCTCTGGCACTCAGTGCCGTTTTCCTGCTGCTCAGCCTTGGCCAAACGGCGACGGCAAAAGACGCTGCGCCCGCACCGCTGTATCCGGGCGTTAACGTTGCACAACTCGCCCAACAGTCGCCGGTTCACTGGGTTTCTGTCGCGCAAATTGAAAACAGTCTGCAAGGCCGTCCGCCGCTGGCGGTGGGTTTCGATATCGATGACACGGTGTTGTTTTCTTCGCCGGGCTTTTACCGCGGCCAACTGGAGTTTTCTCCGGGCAAACAGGACTATCTGAAAAACCCGAAATTCTGGGAAAAAATGAATAACGGCTGGGACGAGTTCAGCATGCCGAAAGACGTGGCGAAAAGCCTGATTGCCATGCACCTCAAACGCGGCGACAGTATTTATTTCGTTACCGGGCGCAGTGAAACCAAAACCGAATCCGTCACCAAAACCTTGCAGAATGATTTCCAGATCCCGCAAGACAAAGTAAATCCGGTGATTTTTGCCGGTGACAAAGCCGGGCAGAACACCAAAACGCAGTGGCTGAAAGATAAGCAGATGAAGATTTTCTACGGGGATTCGGACAACGACATCACCGCCGCACAGGCCGCCGGTGCGCGCGGCATCCGCGTATTACGTGCGTCAAACTCCAGCTATAAACCGTTACCCCAGGCCGGCATTTTTGGCGAAGAAGTGATTGTGAATTCTGAGTACTGAGAAGAAAAGAAAGGCTGTGGCAGGATTTGCGCCTCACCAGAATACAGGTGAGGCGCAGAAAATAATTACTTTACACTCACATCAATATCGCCGAAATATTTCTTCGAAAGCGTCTTAACTACGCCGTCGTTCTGCACTTTGGCGATAGCGGTGTCGAGTTTTTCTTTCAGCGCGGCATCACCTTTGCGCAGGCCGAAGGCAATGCCGCTGCCGAGGATTTTATCGTCGCGCACGGCGTCGCCGACAAAGCCGTAATCTTTACCATCAGGACGTGACAGGAATCCGCTCTGGCCCGCCGGAGCCAGCACTAACGTGCCGTCCAGACGCCCTGAGGATAAGTCCAGATATACCTGGTTCTGATCCTGATAAGAAACAATATCCACGCCTTTCGGTGCCCAGTGCGCCTGCGCGTAACTTTCCTGAATCGAGCCCTGCAACACGCCGATATGTTTGCCTTTCAGCGCATCAACGGTCGGCAACAGGCCGGAATCTTTTTTGGCAATCAGCTTCGTCGGTACGCGGTAAATCACGTTGGTGAAATCGATCGCCTGACGACGCTTTTCGGTTACGTTCATGGCGGAGTTGATTGCATCGAATTTACGCGCCTGAAGGGCGGCAATCAGGCCATCGAAAGAGGTGTCGTACCATTCGCATTTCACGCTGGCCGCGGCGCAAACGGCATTACCCAAATCAATATCAAAGCCCTGCAATTCGCCGGTGGCGCTTTTGGATTCAAACGGCGGATACTGCGCTTCCAGACCGAATTTCAGCGTGGAACCGTCTGCCAGCGCTGAAAAAGAAGCCACGGCACAACCTAACAGCAATGCGATTTTCAATTTTTTCATTATTCACAATTCCCCTGCGGTATCAGAAAGTAGGCTCAGACGCGACACAGACGGCGTGCGCCTTCATACAACGTGTCGTTATCTTTGGCAAAGCTCAGGCGGATAAGCCCGGTGGGTTTGTTATTACTGTAAAAGGCCGACAGCGGGATGGTAGCAATCTGGTGATCCCGGATCAGGCTCAGCACAAATTCATCGTCGGTCAGCGGGCTGAAATGACTAAAACGCGCCAGCATAAAGAAACTGCCACGGCTTGGGAGTAATTCAAAGCGGGATTCGCTCAGCGCTTCCGCCAGCAAATCGCGTTTTTTCTGATAAAAATCCGCCAGACCGAGATAGCTTTGCGGATCGGCCAGCGCTTCGGCAAACGCAACCTGCATCGGCGTGTCGGCGGAGAACACCATAAACTGATGCACTTTGCGGATTTCGTCCATCAGTTCCGCCGGTGCCAGGCAGTAGCCCACGCGCCAGCCGGTGACGTGATAGGTCTTGCCGAACGACGACACAATGACGCTGCGCCCGGCCAGCTGCGGATGGCAGGCCATGCTTTCGTGGCGCTCGCCGTCGAAAACTACGTGCTCGTAAACTTCGTCCGATAAAATCACGATGTCAGTGTCTGTGGTCAGCGCCGTCAGACGTTCGATGTCGAAATCAGTGAAAATCGCGCCGGTTGGGTTGTGCGGGCTGTTGATGATGATCATGCGCGTGCGGCTGTTGATGGCGCTCGCGACCTGATCCCAGTCGATGCTGAAATCCTCCATCGACAGGCCGATCGCCACCGGTTTTGCGCCCTGTAAGCGGACAATTGGCGCGTAGCTGTCAAACGACGGCTCGAAATAAATGACTTCATCGCCCGGATGCACCAGCGCGCTGATGGCGGAATACAAGCCTTCGCTGGCGCTGGCAATCACGGTGACTTCGCTGTCGGCGTCATAATGGCAACCGTAAAGCGCTTCAACTTTGGCGGAAAGCGCATGGCGCAGCGCGGCCACGCCGCTCATCGGCGCATACTGGTTATGACCGTCGCGCATGGCTTTGGCAACGCTGTCGATAAGCGCAGGCTGGCAGGAGAAATTCGGTGCGCCCTGCGATAAGTTCAGGGCATTGTGCTCGGCGCTCAGCTGGCCAATCACGGTGAAAATAGTGGTGCCGACATCCGGTAATTTAGACTGCGGCGACATCGCGCTTTTCATAGCATTTTCCCCAAAGGAAACAGGCCGGGCGGCCATGAGAAGGTTAAAACGGGTGTTTAACGATTAAGCAGCAGTTCGCCTGTGCCGACAATGGAAAATTTGTCATACTCGCCATGATCAGCCGTCATGGCTAAATGCTGAATTTACCGGGGGCTCCGTGACACTTTCGCCTGAACTGTCGTATCTGAATGCACTGAATTTACCGTCGCTCAACGTGCTAAAAACCTTTGCCGTCGTCGCGCAAACCCTGAATCTGACGCATGCCGCCACGTTGCTGCACATTACGCAGGGCGCCGTCAGCCGTCAGATAACCGGGCTGGAAACATCGCTGGGGTATCCATTGTTTTTACGTCAGGCCCGCGGGCTGACGCTGACCCCGCGCGGGGCGCAACTATTACCGCCCGTACAGCAGGCGCTGTCGCTGATGGGTGATGCGCTCAAACGCGTCGGTTCACACCCGGATACGCTGCGGATCAAATGCCCGACATGTTCGATGCGCTGGTTATTGCCACGCGTGATCCAGCTGCAAAACGACCGGCCTGATATGCGCATCGAACTGACGGCCTCGATTGCGCACGGCGTGGATTTCAGCAATGAGCATTTTGATGCCGCCGTGATTTTCGGGCGGCCACCGGAATCGCAGCGCCGCGCGCATCATCTGTTTGACGAAGTGCTGACGCCGGTCTGTACGCCGGATTTTTTGCCCCGCTATAAAGGGAAAACTGCGGTTGCCGATCTGGCGGATAAAACGCTGCTGCACCCGACCCGCGACCGCCGCGACTGGCTTTTGTGGCTGCGGGAAGAGGGCGTGCAGGGGTTGCCTTCGGAGAAATCACAGCATTTCGACACGCTGGATCTGGCGATTAATTCGGCACTTCAGGGTTATGGCGTGGCGATCGGCGATCTGACGTTAATTGAAGATGATTTGCAGGCGGGCAGGGTGATTGCGCCTTTTCCGCTTTGCGTGGCGAGCGGCGCGTCTTATACGTTGTTGTATCCGGAAAACCCGACGCCCGCGCTGAAAGTGGCGATTGATTTTCTCAATGAACAGGCGCGTCTCAGCCGGGAAAAGCTGAGCGCGCTGTTATCAACGTCGCACCGGCTGGTCAGCGCCGTGTGATCAATAGAGGGCGCTGGCAATGGCACCGGTCAGTTTACGGAGTTCTTCCGGCGTGATGATGTACGGCGGCATCAGGTAAATCAGCTTGCCGAACGGACGGATCCACACGCCCTGTTCCACGAAATGTTTTTGCAGTTGCGCCATGTTGACCGGCTGGCGCATTTCCACCACGCCTATCGCGCCGAGCACGCGCACGTCGGCCACTGCCGGATGTCCGGCCAGCGGCAGTAATTCATTTTTCAGCTGTTTCTCTATATTAAGCACCTGCGCCTGCCAGCGGTTTTCCGACAATAAACGCAGGCTGGCATTAGCGACCGCGCAGGCCAGCGGATTGCCCATAAACGTCGGGCCGTGCATGAAACAACCCGCTTCGCCGTTGCTGATCACTTCAGCGGCATGCCGCGTGGTCAGCGTGGCGGAAAGTGTCATATAGCCGCCGGTCAGCGCTTTGCCGAGGCAGAGAATATCCGGCGAAATCTTCGCATGGTCACAGGCAAACAGCTTGCCGGTGCGGCCAAAACCGGTGGCAATCTCATCGGCAATCAGCAGCACGCCGTACTGATCGCACAGGTTACGCACCCGTTTAAGATACAGCGGATGGTAAATCCGCATCCCGCCCGCGCCCTGAACCACCGGCTCTAAAATCACTGCGGCAATTTTGCTGGGGTTTTCATCGAGCATTTTGGCGAAAGGCGCAATGTCCGCTTCGTCCCATTCGCCGTCAAAACGGCTCTGCGGCGCGTCGGCAAACAGATGCTGCGGCAGATATCCCTGATACAAACTGTGCATCGAATTTTGCGGATCGCAGACCGACATCGCGCCGAAGGTATCGCCGTGATAGCCGTTGCGCAGCGTCAGCAGCGTCTGACGTTTCTCGCCACGCGCCTGCCAGTATTGCATCGCCATTTTCAGCGCCACTTCCACCGCGACCGAACCTGAATCCGCCAGAAACACGCATTCCAGCCCGGCAGGCGTCATTTCCACCAGACGGCGCGACAGCGCGATAGCCGATGGATGCGTGATGCCGCCGAACATGACGTGCGACATTTTGCCAATTTGCTCAACCGCTGCCTGATTCAGTTGCGGGTGGTTGTAGCCGTGGATCGCCGCCCACCAGGACGACATGCCGTCCACCAGTTCACGCCCGTCGGCCAGATGTAAAAGCACGCCGGACGCCGATTCCACCGGATATGCGGGCAGCGGTTTGGTCATGGATGTGTACGGATGCCAGATGTGGCGCTGGTCGAATTCGATATCGGCGGGGCTCATAAAGGATTCCTGCGGGCGGTAAATTGTAAACTAAAAAATGTAATTCTCGTTGACCGTAAACTAAAACGAATCGAGAATGGTTGACAGTATACCGACCATAAAAACGTTCACGAAACATTTATTTTGGAGTTGTCGCATGACTACCCGCACCCAATGGACGCTTGAAAAAACTCAGGCACTGTTTTCCAAACCTTTTCTTGAGCTGATGTTTGAAGCGCAGCAGGTTCACCGCCAGCACTTCGATCCGCGTCAGGTTCAGGTCAGTACGCTGTTGTCGATCAAAACCGGTGCCTGTCCGGAAGACTGTAAATACTGCCCGCAGAGTTCCCGTTACAAAACCGGGCTGGAATCTGAACGTCTGATGGAAGTCGAGCAGGTGCTTGAATCCGCCCGTCAGGCGAAAGCCGCCGGTTCAACCCGTTTCTGCATGGGCGCGGCGTGGAAAAACCCGCACGACCGTGACATGCCGTACCTCGAGCAAATGGTGCAGGGCGTGAAAGAACTGGGGATGGAAACCTGTATGACGCTCGGCACGCTGAACACCTCGCAGGCGCAGCGTCTGGCGCATGCCGGTCTGGATTTCTACAACCACAATCTGGATACCTCGCCGGAATTTTACGGCAGCATTATCACCACCCGCAGCTATCAGGAACGTCTGGATACGCTGTCGGAAGTGCGCGGCGCGGGCATTAAAGTCTGCTCCGGCGGGATTGTTGGTTTAGGTGAAACCGTCAAAGACCGTGCCGGTCTGCTGATGCAGCTGGCGAACCTGCCGGTGCCGCCGGAAAGCGTGCCGATCAACATGCTGGTGAAAGTGAAAGGCACGCCGCTGGCCGATAACGACGACGTCGATCCGTTTGATTTTATCCGCACTATCGCCGTGGCGCGCATCATGATGCCGCAGTCGTATGTCCGTCTTTCCGCCGGTCGCGAACAGATGAGCGAACAGACGCAGGCGATGTGCTTTATGGCCGGTGCCAACTCCATTTTCTACGGCTGCAAGCTGCTGACCACGCCTAACCCGGCGGAAGATAAAGATCTCATTCTGTTTGGCAAACTGGGGCTGAACCCGCAGGTGTTCGAAACAGAAATGGGCGATAACCAGCAACAGGCCGCGCTGGCAGAACAGCTGGTTCATGCCGATACCGCACAGTTCTACAACGCCGCCGTCTGACCATGAGCTGGCAAACGCGGATTAACGATGCCGTTGCCGCCCGCAAAGAAGCGGCGGCTTTTCGTGTGCGTCAGCCTAACAACGGTGGCAGCGCGCGGTTTCTGACACAGGGTGACAAACGGTATCTGAATTTTTCCGGTAACGATTATCTCGGCCTGAGTCAGGACGCGGACGTCATTGCCGCGTGGCAGAAGGGCGCTGAAAAATACGGCGTGGGCAGCGGCGGTTCCGGGCACGTCACCGGCTACAGCGTGGTGCACGCCGAATTCGAACAGCAGCTGGCGCAGTGGCAGGGCTATCCGCGCGCGCTGCTGTTTATCTCCGGCTTTGCGGCAAATCAGGCCATTCTTGCCGCGCTGATGCAGGGCGACGATCGCGTGCTGGCGGATAAACTCAGTCACGCTTCTTTGCTGGAAGCCGCCGCCCATGCGCCTTCGCAGCTGCGGCGCTTTCATCACAATCAGCCGGATTCCCTGCAACGCTTGCTGAAAAAACCGGTGGACGGTGAAACGCTGGTGGTGACCGAAGGGGTATTCAGCATGGACGGCGACGGTGCACCTCTGGCGGAACTGCATCGTCTGGCGCAATCGCACGATAGCTGGCTGATGGTGGATGACGCGCACGGCGTGGGTGTCCTGGGTGAAGAAGGGCGCGGCAGTTGCTGGCAGCAGGGTGTGCGGCCTGAGCTTCTGGTGGTCACATTCGGTAAAGCTTTCGGGTGCAGTGGCGCGGCGGTGTTGTGTGATGATGCCACCGCGGATTATCTGGTGCAGTTCGCGCGTCATCTTATTTACAGCACGGCGATGCCTGCGGCGCAGGTTTGCGCGTTACAGGCCGCGCTGGCACGAGTCCGGCAGGACGACGGCCTGCGTGATAAACTGGCGGCCAATATTGCCCGTTTCCGCGCCGGGGCTTCCGGATTGCCTTACCGGCTGACCGCTTCACAAACGGCAATCCAGCCGGTGATCGTAGGCGAAAATCAGCCTGCTTTAGATCTGGCGGCGACATTGCGCGAACGCGGGTTGTGGGTCAGTGCTATCCGTCCGCCGACGGTGCCTCCGGGCAGCGCGCGGCTGCGTCTTACGCTGACGGCAGCACACAGGCCGGAAGATATCGATTTTTTGCTGGAGTCCCTTCATGGGTGCAGTCACTGAATTAGTGAATAAACAAGCGGTGGCCGACGCGTTCAGTCGCGCCGCCGTCAGTTATGAAAACGCCGCACAATTGCAGCGTGATGTGGGTGAAACGTTGCTTTCGCTGGCAGAACCTTATCTGAAAAATGCTGGAAAAACGGTTGTCGACGCCGGTTGCGGGACGGGCTATTTCAGCCGTTACTGGCGCGCTCAGGGGAAAAACGTGATTGCGCTGGATCTCTCTGAAGGCATGCTGAGCCGTGCCCGCGAGCTGGATTCCGCCGATGAATACGTGCCGGGGGATATCGAGCGTTTACCGTTTGCAGATAACTCGGTTGATATCTGTTTCAGCAATCTGGCAGTGCAGTGGTGTAACGCGCTGCCGCGTGCGCTGGAAGAAATGCATCGCGTCACCCGCAACGGCGGATTGGTGATTTTCTCCACGTTGGCCGAAGGTTCGCTCAATGAGCTGGCCGCGGCGTGGATGAAAGTCGATGGCCGCCGTCACGTGAATCAGTTCCTGACGCCCGACAAAATCGCCGAAGCCTGCGCACCGTATCGCCATGAAGTGACCTTCAGCGATCACGTCGCCGAATTCCCGGACGTGATGTCGCTGATGCGTTCGCTCAAAGGCATTGGCGCGACGCACATCAAAAATGGCCGCCTCGGCGGACTGGGCGGGCGCGAGCGTCTGCAATTGCTGGAAAAACATTACGTTCGCCGCGACGGCATTTTGCCGCTCAACTACCGGCTGGTCTACGGCATTTTGCAGGTGGAAGAACTTATCCCACGTTAACAAAGCTCCTCCCGGGTTTGAAACAGGCGCGGTCTGCTCCCTCCCCTGCGAAGGGGGGGGGAGCAAAATCCGATGTCATTGCGGGAAGGGAGCCAGAACCAACACCAGGCTTTTATTAAAATAAATCATGAAACAAAAATACTTTATTACCGGCACCGACACCGAAGTCGGAAAAACCGTTGCCACAACCGCATTTTTGCAGGCGGCAGCGCGCGCCGGACACCAAACCGCCGGATACAAACCGGTGGCATCAGGCAGTGAAATGACGGCAGAAGGGCCGCGCAACAGCGACGCGCTGGCGCTTCAGGCTTACAGCACCGTCGGACTGCGTTATGACGAAGTGAATCCGTGTACGTTTATCGAGCCGACGTCGCCGCATATCGTCAGCGAGCTGGAAAAGCGCCCGATTGATCCGCAGGTGTTATCCGCCGGATTGCGCCATCTCGAACCGCTGGCTGACTGGGTGGTGGTGGAAGGGGCGGGTGGCTGGTACACGCCGCTGACCGCAGATTACACGTTTGCGGACTGGGTGATTGCCGAGCAACTGCCGGTGGTGTTGGTGGTGGGAATGCGGCTGGGCTGCATCAATCACGCCGTGCTGACGGCGCAGGCCATCGCGCAAAGTGGGTTGCATCTTGCGGGCTGGATTGCCAATGATGTGCAGGAAACGGGGAAGCATCATCCGGCATACATGGAGACGCTCACGCGTATGTTGCCTGCGCCACTGCTGGGCGAGATCCCGTTCCTGATCGCCGGTCTGGACGTAAATCTGGGGCAATATCTGGATCTCGAACGTCTGCTTTCTTGTGGTGAATGAAGCGCGACGTCAGACCGTCAGATAATTTTTGATTAACGTCTCGTCAAGCTGTGCCAGCGTGCCTTGCGCTACGTTGCGCCCGCCGTCCACCAGACAAAACCGGTCAGCAACGCTGCGGATGAACGGCAATTTATGCCCGACCAGAAGCAGCGTCAGACCAAGGTCACGGTTCAGGCGGTGAATGATGTTACCCATATTCGCCGCCATTGATGCGCTGGTGTGTTCGGTCGGTTCGTCGAGGATCAGAAGTTCAGGCTCCTGAACCAGCGCGCGGCTGATCGCCAGTTGCTGCTGCTGGCTCTCATCGAGCTCTCCCGCTTTACGCATTCCCATTTCCTTAAGCGTCGGAAACAGGTCGTAGACCTCTTCAGGCACGCGACGCGTCTTATTCCGGCTGGCCATCATGGCAATTTGCAGGTTTTCATCGACACTCATCTGCGAAAAAATCTGCCGGCCCTGTGGCACATAACCGATACCGATTTGCGCACGGCTTTCCACTGGCAGATTTAACAAACTCTGAGGCTCTTCGTCGCGCGACTGCCAGGAGATCGCCCCGCTTTTCACCGGAAGATGGCCCATAATGCAGTTCACCAGCGTGGTTTTCCCCACGCCATTTCGGCCGATCAGACACGTACATTGACCGCGGTACAGTTCGAGATTGATATCCCACAGAATATGTTTTTGCCCATAATACTGATTAACTGATTTTACACTTAACATCAGACCTCCCTCCCGCACGGAGCATTCCGCTGAACTTCGCTTTGACCGCCACTGTCACATTTCTGACATTTATGTTCCGCTGTTAACGCCGTAACACAGAATTAAATCCCGTTGATTACCGGCCAACCTCTCAGCATCAATTACAGATAAACAGCCATTAACCAGTGATAAATGGGGTTAACCGCTTTTTCCTTGCACTAAAAATGACTTTGCTTAGCAAAAAACAGGGTAATCATCAGATTTCACTTTCAGGTGAAAAAAGCGGTTCCGGCTACAGGAAACGCTTCCTACAGTGACACTGCAACTCTCAGGCCAAGTTTGTAAAAGTGCCGGGGAAAAGAGAAGTTACAGGGGTGTTAACAGCGGGGCGCACGGCGATTTAGGATTATTCATTAGTGTTGCTCAGGTTTTAACAGAACCGGTCAGACGCGGGAAAAGGGCAACTGCACTTTGCCAGTGCCGCTCTCTCTGATTTTGGTGCAAACGTAAGGGGAGTAAGAAGCAAAAAAATCCTGATGAGATGCACTTTTGGATTTTGCAAGAAACATCCGACCAGAAATCTAGGCAAAATAGGCATAAATAAAGTCTGAAAAAAGGGAAAAAATAACTAAAAAAGATGCTGATCCCCCCTCCGGCGTCCGAAGTGCACTTTTTGCCAACTCCCGCAGCACGGGGCGTGCTGAGAGTTATCCACTATTCCTGTGGATAACCATGTGCATGAGAGTAAGAAAAGATGCTACAGACGAGTCGGGGCGCGGGTTGTGCTCACTTTGCCCGTATTCGCAGCTTTTTGATGATGTTGTTTATAATCAGTGAGTTAGTTAAAAGCAATATGCCCGTAATTCGTTCGTCATAGTTGTGTCAGAATTCGTCAACCTGTGGTCAGAAAGTTAACGGATGAAAAATTTTGGGGATAATTGTCACCTGATGGTGAGAATTCTTTTTCGTAATAACCTAAAAAAGTGCAGATGAAGCAACCTGTTAAATCACCGGTGATTTTTATCGATTGGAGGCTGGTTTTATATACAGTACTATAGGGCGGTAAAATCAAGGCTGGCAAAATTCGCGGAGTCTTTCATACTGTTTTTCCGTGAGCGCCTTTCGTACGGCCTTATGCGTTTTCATTTCAGCCAGGTAGCCCGTCATGAGTAAAGAGTTCAAACTGCATTCCGAATTTAAGCCATCAGGCGATCAGCCTGAGGCAATACGCCGTCTGGAAGAAGGGCTGGAGAACGGTCTGGCGCACCAGACGTTACTCGGCGTTACCGGTTCCGGTAAAACCTTCACCGTCGCGAACGTGATTGCTGACCTGAACCGGCCGACGATGGTTCTCGCGCCCAATAAAACCCTCGCGGCCCAGCTATATGGCGAAATGAAAGAGTTCTTCCCGGAGAACGCCGTCGAATATTTTGTTTCTTACTACGATTATTATCAGCCAGAAGCGTATGTCCCGAGTTCAGACACGTTTATCGAAAAAGATTCCTCGGTGAACGAACACATCGAGCAGATGCGACTTTCCGCGACCAAAGCGCTGCTTGAGCGCCGCGACGTCATCGTGGTGGCATCCGTTTCGGCGATCTACGGTCTGGGCGACCCGGATCTGTATCTGAAAATGATGCTCCATCTGACCAAAGGGATGATTATCGATCAGCGCGCGATCGTGCGCCGTCTGGCCGAGCTGCAATATGCCCGCAATGATCAGGTTTTCCAGCGCAGTACTTTCCGCGTCCGTGGCGAAGTGATCGACGTCTTCCCGGCGGAATCGGACGATCTGGCGCTGCGCATCGAGCTTTTCGATCAGGAAGTCGAGCGCCTTTCCCTTTTCGATCCGCTGACCGGTCAGGTGCAGCACGAAGTTCCGCGTTTCACAATTTACCCGAAAACGCACTACGTCACCCCGCGTGAACGTATTTTGCAGGCGATGGAAGAGATCAAAGTCGATCTGGCCGATCGCCGCAAGGTGTTGCTGGATAACAACAAACTGCTCGAAGAACAGCGTCTCAGCCAGCGTACGCAGTTTGATCTCGAAATGATGAATGAGCTGGGTTATTGCTCGGGTATCGAAAACTATTCGCGCTACCTTTCAGGGCGCGGGCCGGGCGAGCCGCCGCCGACACTGTTTGACTATCTGCCTGCCGACGGTTTGCTGATAGTCGATGAATCCCACGTCACCATTCCGCAAATCGGCGGGATGTACAAAGGTGACCGCTCGCGTAAAGAAACGCTGGTGGAATACGGTTTCCGCCTGCCATCGGCGCTGGATAACCGCCCGATGCGTTTTGAAGAATTTGAAGCACTGGCGCCGCAGACGATTTATGTTTCCGCCACGCCAGGCGCTTACGAGCTGGATAAATCCGGCGGCGATGTGGTGGATCAGGTGGTGCGTCCGACCGGCTTGCTGGATCCGATTATTGAAGTGCGCCCGGTGACCACGCAGGTTGACGATCTGCTGTCTGAAATCCGCAAACGCGTTGCCATCAATGAGCGTGTGCTGGTCACCACGCTGACCAAACGCATGGCCGAGGATTTGACCGAGTATCTGGAAGAACACGGCGAGAAGGTGCGTTACCTGCACTCTGATATCGATACTGTCGAGCGCGTGGAGATCATTCGCGATTTGCGTCTCGGTGAATTCGATGTGCTGGTGGGCATCAACTTGCTGAGGGAAGGGCTGGATATGCCGGAAGTTTCTCTGGTGGCAATCCTTGATGCCGACAAAGAGGGTTTCCTGCGTTCTGAACGTTCGCTTATCCAGACCATTGGTCGTGCGGCGCGTAACCTCAACGGTAAAGCCATTCTTTACGGCGACAGAATCACGAATTCAATGGCCAAAGCTATCGGTGAAACGGAGCGTCGTCGTGCGAAACAGGAAGCTTACAACCTGGAAAACGGCATTACGCCGATGGGCCTGAACAAGAAGATTTCCGATATCCTGCAACTGGGCCAGCCGAAGAACAAAAAGAACAAAGACAAGCGCGATGCCGAAGCGGCGCAAACCTACAAATCGCTTACGCCTAAAGCGCTGGAACAACGCATTAAAGAGCTGGAAAGCAAGATGTATGCGCACGCCCAGAATCTGGAATTCGAAGAAGCGGCCAATACACGTGACGAACTCCACGCCCTGCGTGAACAGTTTATTGCTCTTTCGTAAGGGAAAAATGATAAAGTGCGCGGCCTGAAAATTGATAAGGAAAAGCGAGCCAATGACTGATACACCACAAAATCCCGGTGCGGCGAAAGATCCGTTGCACGGTGTCACGCTGGAAAAACTGCTGACAACGCTGGTGGATAATTTTGGCTGGCCCGCACTGGCCTCGCAGGTCAATATCAACTGCTTCAAAAGCGATCCGAGCATCAAGTCCAGTCTGAAATTTCTGCGCCGCACGCCCTGGGCGCGTAAGGAAGTGGAAACGCTGTATCTGGATTTTATCGAAGGCCATTTGCGCCCTGATATGACGCGCAGCAAACGTCGCACGCCGCTCTCCGCTGAAAAGCCGCAAAAGCCTAAAGTCAGTACCGTGAAACCTGCCGCCGACAGCCCGTGGAATAATCATCCGCTGGTGAAAAAGTAAATCATTTGCATTTCATTGTGTTCATTTGAGGGAAAGAGTCGTGTCAGAGCAACATGTTCTTATTGTGGTGGATATGCAAAACGGCGTTTTCGCTTCCCCGCGTTATGACCGCAGCGGACGGGCTGAGCGTATTAATCAGCTGATTGACCGGGCAGGGCGCGTCATCTTCATTCAGCACGCTGAAGGTGAAATGACCGAAGGCAGCGAATTCTGGCAGGTTTTGCCTGAGCTACATCAGCCCGAAGGAGCGATTTCTGTCACCAAAACCGCCTGTGATTCTTTCTATCGCACCACGCTGGACGCGGTACTACAGGAACTGAACACGACCCGTTTTACGGTTTGTGGTTGTGCGACAGATTATTGTGTGGATACGACCATCAAAGTCGCCGCCAGCAAAGGTTATGCCGTGACCGTTGCGTCGGATGCGCATACAACCGGCGACCGTACGCATGTTACCGCGCAGCAACTGATTGGTCAGCATAACGAAGTGTGGCGTGAATTATCCGTGCCCGGCAATCCGGTCACAGTAAAAACCACCGCAGAAATTCTGGCTGACTGGCAGTAAATTCGGTTTCCCAAACGTCAAAAAGGCCGCTTTACGCGGCCTTTCGTATTTCTGCTAATGATAAATCAGAGCATCTTTTGCAGCGCTTCTTCTACTGCCATCCGCAACATATCGCGGTCATGGCGATACGGAATATCACTGGCTTCCAGCGGGCTTTGAATAATCAGATGCGCTTTGGCACTTTCGCCCAGCGTCACTTTCGGCCCGACAATCGCGGCATCAGCGCGACGGCCAATGCGCTTTTCGATCATATCCAGTTTGTCATCCAGGGTCAGCGACGCCGCAGCAACGCTCAGCTCTTTCCCCAGATTCCCGATATATACGATGTGCGCACGGCTGCGGCGCAGGGCGGTGGTGAGATCTTCCATCAGCAACAGCGGCATCAGGCTGGTAAAGAAACTTCCGGGGCCAATCAGGATGAGGTTCGCTTCGGCGATGGCGTGCAACGCTTCGCGTGTGGCCGGAACCTGTGGCTCCAGCAGTAATTCCCGCGGGATTTGCGTCAGTTTATCGACGTTTACTTCGCCGTGAACCCGCTGACCGGTTGCGTCGATCGCGGCTAAATCTACCGGTTGTTCGGACATCGGAATCAGCTCAGCGTCCACTTTCAGCAGGCTGCGCACCAGATTGATCGCTTCCAGCGGACGGACGGTCAGGTGATCCAGTGCGCGCAGCATCAGGTTGCCGAGATTGTGTCCGTCCAGTTCGCCCTGGCCGCTGAAGCGGTATTCGAACATCGCAGAGGCTAAGCTCGGTTCGGTGATCAGCTGGTTGAGGCAGTTGCGCATATCGCCCCAGGCGATGCCGCCCACCGAACGACGGATACGGCCGGTTGAACCGCCGTTGTCGGTCGTGGTCACAATGCCGGTGAGACGCGGGCCCAGCGAAGAAAGAGAAGACATTACGCGGCCCAGGCCGTGCCCTCCGCCTAATGCCACCACCCGGTCGAGGTCAGCTAATGTTCGATTGCGCATAAAGATCCTTGTGAAGCGGCCAGAGGTGAGAATAGTGCGTGCTCAGGGCACAATAATGATGCTGCAGAGACTTGTGTCGCCGGGAGATTTTACCTAATTTTGCAACAGGATGTTATCCCTTCGCAGCACTCTCAGCGCTTTCAAAATCAAGCGGTTTTATCGTTGAAAATGCTCTCTTTTGTTGTGAAAAATCGTTATATATCAAAATGCATAACGAAAAACCACCTTGGCGATCCGGTCTTCAGAGCGTTAAACTGTAGTCCGTTACCCGAATTCTTCATCGTTCTGCAATGAACGTGTTGAATCAACTCCTAGCCCTGGTTCCTAAGTTGCCTTTCTGACGTTGTTCCCACAGAAACAATATGGAGCCCTGGCCGTGACAATCAGTCACCAGGGTGCATGGCAGAAATGCCCGCATCTCCCGTATTTGGAAAGGTGTTTAGGTGCTTCAACTTACTGATGCTTTTGCCCGCAAGTTTTATTACTTGCGGCTGTCGATCACTGACGTGTGCAATTTTCGTTGCACCTATTGTCTGCCGGACGGTTATAAGCCGCACGGGCACAGCAATAAAAGCTTTCTTTCGCTCGATGAAATCCGTCGGGTCAGTCGCGCGTTCGCCAATCTTGGAACGGAAAAAGTGCGCCTGACCGGTGGAGAACCGTCGCTGCGCCGTGACTTCTGCGACATCATTGCCGCCGTTCGCGAAAACCCCTCAATTAAAACGCTGGCCGTGACCACCAACGGTTACCGCATGGCGCGTGATATCAGCAAATGGCGTGATGCGGGGCTGACAAACATTAACGTCAGCGTCGACAGCCTTGATGCCCGCCAGTTTCACGCCATCACCGGCCAGGATAAATTCCGCGATGTGATGGCCGGCATTGACGCCGCGTTTGACGCTGGTTTCAGCAAGGTCAAAGTCAATACCGTGCTGATGCGCGATGTGAATCACGCCAGTCTGAACACCTTCCTCGACTGGATTAAAACCCGTCCGATTCAGCTGCGTTTCATCGAACTGATGGAAACCGGCGACGGCGGCGACCTGTTCCGCAAACACCATGTATCCGGCGAAGTCCTGCGCGAACAGCTGGTGCGTCAGGGCTGGCAGTTACAGGTTCGTTCCCGCAGTGACGGCCCGGCGCAGGTGTTCAGCCATCCGGATTATCTCGGTGAAATCGGTCTGATCATGCCGTACGAAAAAGACTTCTGCGCCAGCTGTAACCGGCTGCGCGTCTCAGCCATCGGCAATCTGCATTTGTGTCTTTTCGGCGAGCAGGGCATTCCGCTGCGCGATTTATTAGCCGACGACATGCAGCAGGACGATTTGATGGACAGGATCCAGGGCGGCCTCAGCCGTAAAAAACAAACGCACTTCCTGCATGAAGGCAATACCGGAATAACCCAGAACCTGTCGTTTATCGGCGGCTGAGTCCGGCATTAATCGTTTAAGGAGCAAACTGATGAGCAAAGCCAGCAAAGAATTTTTGCCGTTATCTGTGGCGATCATGACGGTTTCTGACCGCCGCACCGACGCGGAAGATACCTCCGGCCATTACCTGAAAGAAGCCGTGACCGAAGGCGGCCACCACGTTGTGGCGCAGCAAATTGTTAAAGAGAGCATTTACAGCATTCGCGCCGTGGTTTCTGCGTGGATTGCAGATGAAAAGATCCAGGCCATTCTGATCAACGGCGGTACCGGATTTAACGCGGGCAACAATACGCCGGAAGCCCTGAAGCCGTTATTTGACCGTGAAATTGAAGGTTTCGGCGAGCTGTTCCGTATGGTGTCTTTCGAAGATATCGGCACCTCGACCATTCAGTCACGCGCCATCGGCGGTATTGCCAATCAGACGGTGATTTTTGCCATGCCGGGATCAACCCGCGCCTGCCAGACCGCCTGGGAAAATATCATTGAAGCACAGCTCGACGCCCGTCAGGGACCGTGCAATTTCACCCCACATTTGAAGAAATAAGAATGTCTGAATTAACCCACATTAATGCTTCCGGTGATGCCCACATGGTGGACGTTTCCGGTAAAGCCGAAACGGTTCGCGAAGCGCGTGCAGAAGCGTTTGTAGAAATGGCCGCTGACACGCTGGCGATGATTATTAATGGCAATCACCACAAAGGTGATGTCTTTGCCACGGCGCGTATCGCCGGGATTCAGGCAGCCAAAAAGACCTGGGATTTAATCCCGCTGTGTCATCCGTTACTGCTGACCAAAGTGGAAGTGAATCTGGAAGCTCAGCCGGAACATCACCGCGTGCGCATCGAATCCAGCTGTCGTCTGAGCGGCAAAACCGGTGTGGAAATGGAAGCGCTGACGGCGGCTTCTGTAGCGGCGCTGACCATTTACGACATGTGCAAAGCGGTACAGAAAGATATGGTGATCGGCCCGATCCGCCTGCTGGAAAAAAGCGGCGGTAAATCAGGCGACTTTAAGGCGGAAAGCAAGGCTGAAGGTAAGGTGGAAATATGATCGACATTTTATTCTTCGCCCAGGTTCGTGAGTTAACCGGGACGTCCGGCCTGCAATTGCCGGCTGATTTTTCCACCGTGGAAGATTTGCGCAATTCCCTGACCAGACGCGGTGACCGCTGGGCACTGGCGCTGGAATCCGGCAAACTGCTGGTGGCTGTTAACCAGACGCTGACCACGATGGCGCATCCGCTGGTAGCGGGCGACGAAGTGGCGTTCTTCCCGCCAGTGACCGGGGGCTGAGATGGACAGGACAAAAATTATTGTGGATGCCGCCCCGTTTAACGTTGGCGAAGAGTACAACTGGCTGGCGCAGTCAGACGCCGACGGCGCGGTAGTGACGTTCACCGGCAAAGTGCGCAATCACAATCTGGGCAGCCATGTGACGGCACTGACGCTGGAGCACTATCCGGGCATGACCGAAAAAGCGCTGGCGGAGATTGTTGAGCAGGCGCGTGCGCGCTGGCCTTTGCAAAGTGTTTCTGTTTATCACCGCGTCGGGCCGATGTATCCGGGCGATGAAATTGTGTTTGTCGGCGTCACCAGTGCGCATCGTGGAATGGCGTTCGAAGCCAATGAATTTATTATGGATCAGCTGAAAACGCGCGCACCTTTCTGGAAGCGCGAGGCGACGGAAGAGGGTGACCGCTGGGTTGATGCCCGTGATAGCGATAAAGTCGCGGCGGCGCGCTGGTAAATAGCGGCTCAACCGCACGCAGACCTCCCATGCTTTTCGCATTATCTGTGATACGCTTAGAAGATCGGGAGGCTTTTTTGGCCTCATTTTTCGTCCTCCATGCAAAAGGGTAATCATCATGGATCGATATCCACGCAGTAACGGTTCAATTGTTGAACGCGCGAATACCGGCATTCAGGCGTACATGGCGCAAGTGTATGGCTGGATGTTCTGTGGCTTGCTGCTGACCGCATTTGTAGCCTGGTATGCTTCCGGCTCTGAAAAAATCATGAGCTTCGTTTTCTCCAGCCAGATTACGTTCTTCGGTTTGATCATCGCCCAGCTGGCGCTGGTCTTTGTGATTTCCGGCATGGTGAACCGCCTGAGCGGCACCGTCGCTACCGGTCTCTTCATGCTCTATTCGGCGCTGACCGGGCTGACGCTTTCCAGTATTTTCCTGGTCTACACCGGTGACTCGATTTTCGGCACCTTCATTGTCGCCGCCGGGATGTTTGGTGCGATGAGTGTTTACGGCTACGTGACCAAACGTGACCTGACCGGTATCGGCAGCATGTTGTTCATGGCGCTGATTGGCCTGGTTCTGGCATCGCTGGTCAACATGTGGTTGAAAAGCTCTGGCCTCGCGAACATCATTTCTTACGCCGGTGTGCTGATCTTCGTCGGCCTGACTGCGTATGACACGCAGAAGCTGAAAAACATGGGTGCGCAATTGTCTGCTGATGATCGCGATAACTTCCGCAAATACTCCATCGTTGGCGCACTGACGTTGTATCTGGATTTCATCAACCTGTTCCTGATGTTGTTGCGGATTTTCGGCAACCGCCGGTAATTGTTTTTGATTTCAAATGTGAGAGAGGGGCACTGAGAAGTGTCCCTTTTTTTATGCCGGATGGTGAGGTCTTTTACTCCCTCTCCTGCGAAGAGGAGGAGCAAATCAAACCCTCACTCTTCCCGTCGGCACCTGCCGGAAACTCCACCACACCTGCACCGTATTGAACAACACCAGGATCGCGGTGACGATAAACACCCAGCGGAACCCCAGCAGGGCTGAGGCACTCGAGCCAATCAGCGGCCCGACCACGTTCCCGAGGTACATAAACGACTGGTTGTATCCGAATATCCGCCCTGTGACCTGGTCGCTGCTGTATTTCACCAGCAATGCCTGAACCGCAGGCATCAATGCACCATCGCCGAAACCGAGCATGAAACGCAGAATACCCAGCTGCGTCGGGGTATTAATCAGCGCCATCAGGCAGAAAAGGACAAAGCAAAATACCAGCGCGGCGATAAGTATCCGGTGCGCGCCGATGCGGTCACCGAGTTTGCCGAGTTTCGGGGCGGCCATCAGCGCGGAAACGCCCGGGACGGCGGCAATCACCCCGCTGATAAAGGCGATATTACTGGTATCGGAAGAAAGCTCGCGGATAAACAGCGTCAGGATCGGGCTGATAGAACCGTTCGCCAGCTGAATCATCATGGTGGTGACGAACAGGCTGACGATAAGCCACGGATAAGGCAACGTGGTGAAGACCGCTTTCCCGCTCAGACGGTTAGCTTTGGAGACCGGAACAACGCGTTCTTTGATCAGGAATAACGTGATCAGGAAGCTGATAAACAACATGCCGCTGGTGACGAAAAATACCGTGCGCAGGCCGAGATGGTCGGCCATAAATCCACCCAGCAGCGGGCCGATAATCACGCCCGATACCTGACCGGTGGATAACGTGCCCAGTGCCCAGCCGCTTTTATCACGCGGCACCTGTGAGGCGACCAGCGCCATCGCATTGGGAATATACCCGGACGTCAGCCCCATCAGCGTACGCAAAATGAAGAGCTGCCAGACGTTGGTGGCAAAGCCCTGCAGCATCATGACAATCGCCATGCCCAGCGCGGCGCGTAACAACATCAGCTTGCGGCCTTTGCGGTCAGCAAGGCTGCCCCACAGCGGCGCAACCACAGCGGAAACCAGAAACGTCCCGCTAAAAACCAGACCCGACCACAAACTGAGTGATGCGTGATCGGTCACGCCCAGTTGTTCGATGTAAAGCGGTAAAAAAGGCAGGATCTGACTCATCGCCATGCCGGTAAAAAAACAGCCGAGCCAGACGGAGATTAAATTTACTTTCCAGGTTTCCATGTTGCAGCGGTATGGCCTTATGGACAGAGGAGTGTGAGAAACGAAGCATAGCAATCAAATCTGTGAAGTGGGACGCAAAAAGTGGGAACCCATTCATCAGCTTTATAATTGATTATCCTGTATCAAAGTTTCGGATTATCGCGGCAGATTATGCGGCCTGAAACTGTGACCCGATCCTGCCGTTGTAACCGTCAGTTACAGGCAAAAAGGAGATAACTTCACGCATGGCGGCGTTTTGTGCTAGTATCCACCCAACTGGCGCACTGCAGTTTGTGCCGAATCCTCGTGGTAATGCCTCATTTGCCTCGTCTGATCATCCACTCTTGAAACTGCACCGAACCCCGTTCGGGTTAGAGTGGACTGGAGCTTTTCCTTATATGTCATTTGATTCCCTCGGCTTAAGTGCCGAAATTTTGCGTGCTGTTGAAGAACAGGGCTATCGCGAACCTACGCCTATTCAGCGTCAGGCTATTCCTGTCGTGCTTGAAGGTCGTGACCTGATGGCGAGTGCGCAGACCGGTACCGGTAAAACCGCTGGTTTTACACTGCCGCTGCTCAACATGCTCAGCCATACCAACGCGCAATTCAAAGGACGTCGCCCGGTTCGTGCGCTGATCCTGACCCCAACCCGTGAGCTGGCGGCGCAGATTGGTGAAAACGTCCAGGCTTACAGCAAATACCTGACCCTGCGTTCGCTGGTGGTATTTGGTGGTGTAAGCATCAACCCGCAGATGATGAAACTGCGCGGTGGTGTGGATGTGCTGATCGCAACGCCGGGTCGTTTGCTGGATCTGGAACATCAGCGTGCTGTGGATTTATCTCAGGTTGAAATCCTGGTGCTTGATGAAGCTGACCGCATGCTGGATATGGGCTTCATCCATGATATCCGTCGCGTGCTGGCGAAGCTGCCTGCCAAGCGTCAGAACCTGCTGTTCTCCGCGACGTTCTCTGATGAGATCAAAGGTCTGGCGAGCAAGTTGCTGACCAACCCTGCTTCTGTTGAAGTGGCCCGTCGCAACACCGCTTCTGCGCAAATTGAACAAAGCGTCCACTTTGTTGATAAGAAACGTAAAAGAGAATTGCTGTCTCAGATGATCGGTGAAGGCGACTGGAAACAGGTGCTGGTGTTCAACCGTACCAAACACGGCGCGAACCATCTTGCTGAACAGCTGAATAAAGACGGCATCACTGCCGCAGCAATTCACGGCAACAAAAGTCAGGGCGCGCGTACCCGTGCGCTGGCCGATTTCAAAGCCGGTTCAATCCGTGTTCTGGTCGCCACCGACATCGCCGCGCGCGGTCTGGATATCGATCAGCTGCCACACGTTGTGAACTATGAACTGCCAAACGTACCGGAAGATTACGTTCACCGTATTGGCCGTACCGGTCGTGCTGAAGCCACTGGTGAAGCGATTTCTCTGGTGTGCGTGGATGAACACAAACTGCTGCGTGACATCGAGCGTCTGCTGAAACGTGAAATCCCGCGTATCGCGCTGGAAGGTTACGAGCCAGACCCGAGCATCAAAGCTGAGCCGATCATCAATGGTCGTCAGGGTAATGGCGGCGGCGGTCGTGGCGCGCCTCGTCAGGGCCAGCGTCCGGGTGCACCGCGCTCTGGTGCTCCACGTTCCGGTGCTCCGCGTCAGGGCGGAAACGGTCAGCGCAGCGGTACCTCTGAAAACCGTGGTTCAGATAACCGTGGTTCAGCTGAAAACCGTCCGGCACGTTCGCGTCCTGCGCATGCAGGCCAGCGCCGTACCGGAAATGCAGGCAGCGGCAATAAGTAATTGTCATCACTGCTCTGCAATCAAACCGCCTTAACCGGCGGTTTTTTTTCGCCTGAAATCCGGCTAACGGATCACATACGCGCAGCGGCGCGCGCCCTGTAAAATATGCTCGGTGCGTTCAACGTTCGCCTCCAGCACATCACGGAAGACATCCCGCTCGGCGCGGCAAAAACCCTGACAGGTCGTTGCGGCGGCGCAAATCGGGCAGTGGTTTTCGACAAACAGATAACTGCCGTCTTTCTGCAATGTCCAGTCCGCCATATACCCTTCGCGGGTGCGGATTGCCGTCAGCCGTTGCAGCCTTTCTTCCAGCGAATTCGCGCCTTTCATCGCTTGCCGGTAATTATCCAGCGTCTGGCTTTCACGCGATGTAATCAGCTGATCCAGCGCGGATTCGCCCAGCGACGTGCGGATAAGCTGAAGAAGTTGTACGGTCAGATCAGCGTGCGCGTCGGGGAAGTGCGCATGCCCTTTGGCGGTGAGTTGCCAGTATTGTGCCGGCCGCCCGACACCCTGTGACACGGCTTTCGCTTCAACCAGACCGTCTTTAGCCAGCTTTACAAATTGCTGCCGCGCCGCTTCGCCGGTTGTGCCCAGCAGATGACCCGCATCGCTGGCCTGCATTTCCCCGCGGGTTTTCAGCAGCGTCATTAAGCGCTCAGCGACGCTTTGCCGGACGTCATTTTTATTTTCCAAGTCGTTGCTTGACATATCGCCTCGCCGGGTTCTAGATTAGGTAAAACATATTCCAAGTAAATTCTTGTTTTAATCATACCATAATCACAACGCGCTTCAATGTGCGGAAAACATAAACCAAAGGGACGAAGAGAAATGTCGGAAAGTCAGAGCGGCTGGAAGGATTTATTCAGTGCGGAAAACCGGGGAAGTGCCATCACCCTGAGCGCCGGCGTCGCGCTATACGCCACCAACAGCTACATCGTGATTACGATTTTGCCATCCGTAGTGCAGGATATCGGCGGGCTGGCGTGGTACGCATGGAACACCACGCTTTACGTCGTCTGCTCGATTCTCGGCTCGGCGCTTTCTGCCCGGCTGATGCGAACCGCCGGACCGCGCGGCAGTTATCTTATGGCGACCGGTATTTTCATCGCCGGTGCTGCGCTTTGTACCGTTGCGCCGAGTATGCCGGTGTTGCTTGTCGGGCGCGCCTTGCAGGGGCTGGGTGGCGGTTTCCTGTTCGCGCTTTCTTACGCGATGATTAATCTTCTGTTTAAAGAATCTCTCTGGCCCCGCGCGATGGCGCTGATCTCCGCGATGTGGGGGATTGCGACGCTGGTCGGCCCGGCGGTCGGCGGCATTTTTGCAGAGCTGCACGCGTGGCGCTGGGCATTTGGTCTGCTTCTGCCGGTCACGTCATTATTTGGCTTGTGGGTCTGGCGGATCCTGCCTAAATCTCAGCGGGAGAAACAACCGGAAGAACCGTTGCCGCTGATGCAACTGGCGCTGCTGACCGGCGCGGTGCTGGTGGTTTCGGCGGGCAGCCTGTCTTCGCACGGGCTGATTAATCTGCTCGGTTTTGTGATTGCGGTGGTGATGATCCTTATCCTGCGCCACCGGGAGTTTACCGCCAATGTCAGGCTGTTGCCGCGTAACGCGCTGCGCCGTTCATCGCCGCTTTATGGCCTGTATCTGGTGATGTCGTTGCTGATTATCGGCCTGGGCTGCGAGCTGTTTGTGCCTTATCTGCTGCAACATTTGCACGGCCAGACACCGCTGGCTGCCGGATATATTACTGCCGCCGCCGCCGCGGGCTGGACGTTAAGTGAAGTCGCCAGCTCGGGCTGGACGGGGCGTCGTGCCGACAACGCCATTGTTTCCGGCCCGCTGATTCTGGCTGCCGGCTTGCTGCTATTGCTGTTCACCGTGCCGGTGGCTTTCGGAATGCCGTGGCTGAATATCAGCGGGGTAGTGCTCGGGCTGACGCTGGCCGGTTTTGGCATCGGGCTGGGCTGGCCACACCTGCTGACCCGCGTCCTGCAACAGGCACCGGAGGAAGATCGCGAAAAAGCCGGTGCGTCGATCACCGTCGTGCAGTCTTTCGCCTCCGCGCTGGGTGCCGCGCTGGCCGGAACGGTGGCTAACTTCTCCGGCGTGAATCAGGGCGATGCGGGCGCTGCCAATGCCGCGTTCTGGATGTTCCTGCTGTTTGCTGTTCCGGCGTTTCTGGCGGTGTGGATTGCCTGGCGTTCGGTGAAAGCCCGGCAGGCCAGTGGCAGTGCGCCGGAACACCTGAGCCGCGATTTGTCACAGGGGTAATTGCCCGGCGGCGGGCCATGCGGTAATCTTGCGCGTCATTTTTAAAGGTTGAACTGCGATGCGCGTATTACTGGCTCCGATGGAAGGTGTGCTTGATCCCCTGGTTCGTGAACTTCTCACCGAAGTGAACGACTACGATTTGTGCATCACTGAGTTTGTGCGTGTGGTGGATCAGCTGCTTCCCGTCAAAGTCTTCCATCGCCTGTGTCCGGAATTAGAACACGACAGCCGCACGCCTTCCGGCACACGGGTTCGTGTACAGCTTCTCGGTCAGTATCCCGAATGGCTGGCTGAAAACGCCGCCCGTGCCACTGAACTGGGCTCTTACGGCGTGGATCTCAACTGCGGCTGCCCGTCGAAAATGGTTAACGGCAGCGGCGGGGGCGCCACGTTACTCAAAGACCCGGAGCTGATTTATCAGGGCGCTAAAGCCATGCGCGCCGCGGTGCCAGCGCATTTGCCGGTGACGGTAAAAGTACGTCTGGGCTGGGATTCTCTGGAGCACAGTTTTGAAATCGCTGACGCCGTACAACAGGCGGGCGCGACAGAACTCACCGTGCACGGGCGCACCAAAGAAGACGGTTACAAACCTGAGCGGATTAACTGGCAGGCGATTGGCGAAATCCGTCAGCGGCTGAGTATTCCTGTGATTGCCAACGGTGAAATCTGGGATTACGCCAGCGCTCAGGCTTGTATGCAAACCACCGGCTGTGACGCCGTCATGATCGGGCGCGGCGCGCTGAATATTCCCAATCTCAGCCGCGTGGTGAAGTACAACGAACCGCGTATGCCGTGGGCGGACGTGATGACGCTGTTGCAGAAATATACCCGTCTGGAAAAGCAGGGTGATACCGGTTTGTATCACGTAGCGCGTATCAAACAGTGGCTGAGTTATTTGCGTAAAGAGTACGAAGAGGCGACAGAGTTATTTACTGAAGTGCGCGTGCTGAAGACGTCGAAGGAAATTGCCGGACGCATTAACCGGTGACTGAATTCCATGACTTCTCCACGCGGCAACGCTTAAAAATGGAGGAGTATCATGGACAATAAAGACATCGGCCTGAGTCACATAGCTTTTGCCGTTAAAGATCTCGACGCCAGTATCGCTTTCTATCAGCAATTTGCCGGAATGAAAGTCATCCACCGGCGCGGCGAAAAAGGCACCCCCGTCCGGCCTGTTGCCTGGCTCAGCGACATGACCCGCCACTTTGCCCTGGTCCTGGCAGAAGACCCGCATTCTACCGACACTCAACTCGGCCCGTTCGGGCATCTCGGTATTGCCTGTGCCTCGAAAGAAGCGATGGACAACAAACTTGCCGAAGCGCGTGATGCGGGCGTTTTGCGTCAGGAACCGACAGATTCCGGCGCGCCTGTCGGCTATTGGGCTTTTCTCGATGATCCGGATGGAAATACGCTCGAACTTTCCTACGGGCAGGAAATCGGTTATTTAATCGACCATCAGTAATTGCCGGATAATCAATAATAAAAACGGGCAGGGAGCTAAAACCCTACCCGTTGTCGTCTGAACTCCCTTCAATCTTACGCAAGTGTTCACTAACTCGCCATTGCACGGTCTGCGGGTGGTTGTGACAGACTTTGTGACAAATAGATTTGAAAATTGCGAGTGCTAAGACTATTCCTGTCACTTATAATTCCCGCCGCTGTTCCGACATAACTTCATGACAACTTTCTTAAATACAGAGCAATGCATGTGAAAATTCGTCTTCTGGTTCTGAGCTTATTAGCCTTAAATACAGGCATGTTGTCTGCACCTGCCGCCTTCGCTGCAAAACATGAGCAGGCCGTCGCTCCCATTGTTCAAATTGCTTCAGGCAGCGCCATGGTGGTGGATCTTAAAAGCCACGAAGTGATTTATTCCCGAAATCCGGATGAAGTGAGGCCGATTGCCTCCCTGACCAAACTGATGACCGCGATGGTGACGCTGGATGCGAATCTGCCGCTGGATGAAGTGATCAACGTTGATATCAGCAATACGCCTGAAATGCGTGGTGTGTTTTCCCGCGTAAAACTCAACAGTGAAATTACCCGCCGCCAGATGATTCAGCTGGCGCTGATGTCTTCCGAAAACCGTGCGGCGGCCAGCCTGGCGGCGCATTATCCGGGGGGGTATTCGGCGTTTATCAATGCGATGAATGCCAAAGCGAAATCCCTCGGCATGACCCATACCCATTATGTGGAGCCGACCGGGCTTTCGCCGCGAAACGTTTCCACGGCGCGCGATTTAACGCGATTGCTGCTGGCTTCGCAGCGCTATCCGCTGATCGGCCAGCTCAGTACCACGGCTGAGAAAACTGCGGTGTTCAGCCATCCGGCCTACGCACTGCCGTTCCGCAATACCAACCATCTGATCATGAATCCGTCGTGGAACATTCAGTTGACCAAAACCGGTTATACCGACGTTGCCGGTCATTGTCTGGCGATGCGCACCACCATCAACGGCAAACCGGTCACGCTGGTGGTGATGGACGCGTTCGGGAAATTTACCGCCTTTGCGGATGCGAACCGTCTGCGCACCTGGATGGAAACCGGAAAAACCGTGCCTGTTCCGCAGATTGCCAAGAACTACCGTAAGCAGAAAGAGCAGCAGAAATCTCAGCCATCGATAGAAGAAGCTGACGATTAAATACCCGTTAACCCTCATGCCGCAGGTGTATTGGCCGTGATCCGGGTAACCTTTACTTGCCGCCTTCCTGCGACACGAATTATTTAGGGTATTAAGATTGTTCAAACTAAAAAGTCCGGCGCAGGTGCCGGACTTTTGTTTTATATACAGACTGACGATTTTTAGAAAATCAGTTTAAACACCCCTGTCAGGGTCAGTAAGCCAACGATAAAGATGATGGCGATGATCCACAGAATAATTTTCATGTTTTCTCCTTATCACACCCTTTTGTCGTCATCAGCTAAGTTGGCTAAGCCAATGATTATTCCACTTTCAGTATAGCCAATCCTGCCATTTGCGCTTTTCCGCCAGTCTTAAACCGCGACGACCGCTCTCAGGCCGCATTCCGGGCTGGTGAGCGGTTTGCCCCTTTGCGTTAACTGCGCTGCGCCGGTCATCGATGCCTGAGCCAGCACCACTGCGGCTGCGCCAGCTATATAGGCTGCGTCGGCCGCTGCGGCGACAGTCTGCAAATATCCCGCCAGATCTCCCTGCTTAAACTTGTCCCAGGCTCCGGCTACCAGACGCATTTCCAGCGCGGCGCCGGGGTGTTTTTCTGTCTGCTCAAACAGCTTCCTGGTCGGGCCGAGCGTGGTTTCCACCGCACATAACACCACCACTTTTCCGGCGGTTTTCATCGCGGCTTCGGCCAGCGCCTGATCAACGCGCAAAACCGGCACCTGCGTACTTTCAGCGGCGGCCGCAGCGGCTGCGCCCAGCGTTGAGCAGGTGAGTAAAACGCGATCGCTGTCCTGACTCAGCGCGAGCAATATCTGTGCGGTTTCTTCAAGAATTTCCGGCGTCAGCCCGCCAGCGTGTTCTGCGGCCGCCAGTAAATCCGGGCGGGAAATATGGCGGAATGTATGGTTATTCAGTCCCAGCTCCTGAGCTGCATTTTCAAAAACCGCGATGTTGCTGTCTGCCGTGTGTAAACAAGTGATGCGCATGGACGTCTCCGGAAAGTGTGATGACGCTACGTTAACGAGTTTCTATCTTCCCGTGGAGGCTTTTTTGCCTGTAAAAATTTGTTAATTAGTGTACTAACTCAATGCAGAATAATTAACTCATTGATTTTAAATATATAAAATATGTACCTTTTGGTTCGAAATATCTTACTTTCATCTAACATCTTCGTATAATCTCCGTCACAAATATAAACCCATATCTGATGTGGGTAAGTCCCCTTTCAATGTGCGTAAACAGGAGAATTATCGTGAAACGCAGACACTTTCTGACCTCGATGGCGGTGCTGTTATTCAGTACCGCCTTAAAGGTTAAAGCCAAAATTTTCTCCGGCGGCATGCCGTGGATTATCCATTCGGTTCGTCCGCCAAAACCGGTGGTTGCCGGGGAATGGACGTTCTTCACCGCTGAAGAAGTCAGCCTGATTGAAACGCTGGCTGACCGGATTATTCCGGCTGATGAGCTGAGCATCGGTGGGAAAGAGGCGGGCTGTGCGGTATTTCTTGACCGTCAGCTGAGCGGCGATTATGGCAACGCGGTCACGACTTACCGCCTCGGGCCGGTGATTCAGGACGGTTTACCGCAGGCCGGGCCGCAATACAAAGATACCCCTGCCGAACGCTACAGGCTGGGGCTGGCCGCGCTGAACAGCGTGGCGAAAGCGCGTAATGCGGGTAAAAACTTTACCGAACTGACCGGCGAGCAGCAGGACGATTTACTGCGCCGCGTGGAATCCGGCGAGATCCCGCTGACCGGCGTCAACGGCCAGCTGTTCTTCAATATGCTGGTGCAGAACATGCGCGAAGGCTTCTTCTCCGACCCGCTTTATGGCGGCAATAAAGACATGGCCGGCTGGAAAATGATTGGCTTCCCGGGCGCGCGGTATGACTTCCGCGATGTCATCGACCGCCGTGGTGAAGATCTGCATATCGAGCCCGTCAGCATGCTGACCCAATACGAAAAATCATAAAAACCGGCAACGCACGGGCTTTGATTATTGAGATATTTTCAGGAGTACATGTCGTATGAGCAATAAAAGAGAGAAGGTCGACGCAGTGATTGTCGGCCTCGGCTGGGCGGGTTCGCTGATGGCCAATGAACTGACGCTGGCTGGCCTGAATGTGGTCGCCATTGAACGTGGTTCATGGCGCGATACCAGCAATGATTTCCCGACCACCATTGATACCGACGAACTGCGCTTCGTCAGCCGTCGCGCGATTATGCAGCCCACGGCGGTAGAAACCCTGACCTTCCGTAATAACCCGATCCAGCAGGCGCTGCCGCTGCGTGAGTTTAATACTTACCAGTTCGGGATGAACGTCGGCGGGGCGGGCACACACTGGAACGGCATGACCTGGCGCTTCCTGCCGTATGATTTCCAGAGCTACAGCCAGACGGTTGAACGCTACGGTAAAAACAAATTCCTGGAAGGAATGCAGGTTCAGGATTGGGGCGTGACATTTGACGACGTCGAACCGTTCTACGATAAATTTGAACGTTACGCCGGGACATCCGGGAAAGCCGGTAACATCAAAGGCGAAAAAATTGAAGGCGGCAACGTCTTCGAAGGCCCGCGCAGCCGGGATTATCCGCTGCCGCCGCTTAAGCGCACCCAGCTGTCGATGATCTTCGACAAAGCCACGCGCGAGATGGGCTATCACCCGTTTGCGGTGCCTGCGGGCAACACGTCCGGTGCGTACACCAACCCGCTGGGCGTCAACATGGCGCCGTGCACATACTGTGGTTACTGCGAATTCTTCGGCTGCGGCAACTGGTCGAAGAGTAGCCCGAATGCCTGCATCTTGCCTGCGGTGATGCAGCGCCCTAATTTTACGGTGATCACCGAATCCGAAGTCTTGCGCGTCAACAAAGCACCGGACGGCAAAACTGCCACCGGCGTGACCTTCATTGGCAGCGACGGCGTGGTGTGGGAGCAACCGGCGGATATCGTGGTGATTTCTGCCTACCAGATGGATAACGTCCGCCTGATGCTCCTTTCCGGCATCGGCCAGCCTTACGACCATAAAACCGGTGAAGGCGTGGTCGGGCGTAACTATGCGTACCAGACTATTTCCGGCGCAGGTTTCTTCTTCGAAGACGAAATGATGAATCCGTTCATCGGCGCAGGTGCGCTTTCACAGGCCATTGATGATTTCAACGGCGATAACTTCGATCACACCGGCCATGACTTTATCGGCGGCGGCGTTGCGCTGGTGCATTCCACTAACGGACGCCCGATCGGCTATTCCAACAACGTACCGCCGGGCACACCGCGCTGGGGCGCAGACTGGAAAAAAGCCGTCAAACACAGCTACCAGAACTACAACAATATTTATTGTATGGGCAACAGCTATCCGCACCGCGACGTGTTCCTCGATCTTGATCCGGAATACAAAGACCGCCACGGTCAGCCGCTGCTGCGCGTGACGTTCGACTGGATCGAAAACGACAAACGCTCAGCGAAATTCATGGCTGACCGCTCGGTTGAAATCGCGCATGCGATGGGGGCAAAAACCGTTGTGCGTCAGGAACCGACGGCTAAACCGTTCTCGCCAATGGATAACCTTTCTTCCCACACCACGGGCGGCGCCTGCATGGGCGACAACCCGAAAACCAGTGCGGTGAACCGCTATCTGCAAAGCTGGGATGTACATAACGTCTTTGTGTGTGGCGCATCGGCGTTTGCCAATAACGGCGGTTATAACCCCACCGGCACGGTGGGCGCGCTGACTTTATGGGCGGCAGAAGCGATTAAAACCCAATATCTGAAATCCCCTGGTCCGCTGGTGAGGGTTTAAGCATGAGAATGAAAAAAACGTTAGCAGTGATTGCCGGTGTGGTCGTCATCGGCGGGCTGGGGTTTGTCGGTGTGAAAATGGGGTACAACGCCAGCCAGTCCGGCGAATTTCAGGCACCCGCAGCGGCGGCGATGACCGGTAAAACGGCCATCGAACGCGGTAAATATCTGGCGCTGGCGGGGGATTGTGTGGCCTGTCATACCGCGCCGGGCGGTGGCAAGCCGTTTGCCGGAGGCTATGGTCTGAACACGCCGTTTGGCACGATTTACGCCACCAATATCACGCCTGATAAAGAAACCGGTATCGGCGGCTGGACCGATCAGCAGTTCATTAATGCGGTGCGTAACGGCAAAGGGATCAACGGGGAAAACCTCTATCCGGCGATGCCTTATAACGTCTATGCCAAGGTCAGCGATCAGGATCTGAAAGACATCAAAGCGTACCTGAATACCGTGCCCGCCGTGCATTACGATGGCCCGAAAACTGATCTGCCGTTCCCGTATAACATCCGCCTGATGATGTTTGGCTGGAACCTGTTGTTCCTGGATACCGCCCCGTTTAAGGCCGATCCGGCACAGTCAGCAGAATGGAACCGCGGTGCGTATCTGGTGGAAGGGCTGGGGCACTGCACATCGTGTCATACGGCGAAAAATCCGCTGGGGGGCGATAACTTTGGGGTGCATTTGCAGGGCGGAGAACTTCAGGGCTGGTTTGCGCCGGAAATCACCGGGAATGTCCGTCAGGGGCTTGGCGACTGGAGCAACGATGAAATTGTTCAGTACCTGAAAACTGGCGCGAACGCCCGTACCGTGGCCTCCGGCCCGATGGCGGAAGCGGTGACAAATTCGCTGCAACACCTGTCGGACTCCGATCTTCATGCCATTGCGGTTTACCTGAAAAGCTTACCGGGCAGCAAAGATAACTCCGCACCTTTCGCAGCGAATGCCTCAATGGCTAATGGTAAGGAACTCTACGCTGATAACTGCGCCGCCTGCCATCAGAATTCCGGTGAAGGTGTGCGCAATATGGTGCCCGCGCTGAAAGGCAACAACGGCATTCAGGCCAGCCAGCCGACGAATATTCTGCATGTGCTGATGAACGGTGCGCAGGGTGCCGCGACGCTCAGCAATCCGACCAGCGCGGATATGCCGGAGTTTGGCTGGAAAATGACGGATCAGCAAATGGCCGATGTCAGTACTTACATCCGCAACGCGTGGGGAAATCAGGCGCCAGCGGTCAGTAAAGACGATGTGGCGAAGGCCAGAAAAACGCAGGACGGCGCGGCGGCATTGCATAACCCTGCACCGTAAAAAAAACCTGAGCGTATTATCAGGAGTCCCTGTAACGGAGCCGCGCAAGCGGCTCTTTTATTTGGTATTTATTCATTTTATCAATGCAATTCCCTAAGGCATAGATTCATAAATAATCACGCCCTGAACGAGAAAAAAATTGATTTGAGGTGTTTATTTATACAGTGCAGACTGCCCGCAGATTAAGGATGCCTGAACAAGAATTAGCTCAAGCGAGGGACAACACATCATGTTTCTGCTCAGGATGCCAGATTGCTGGCCAGCCAACCCGATGCTCTATCTTCCCGGTGCCCTGACGATGCCGGAAGACTTTAAGGGAGAATGGATTATGGAAGCGTTACTGCAAAGCCAGATTAACAGTATCGAAAAGCAGGGAATCAAAACCGGTGAGGAAATTGCAGGCCTCAATTTGCGGGTGGGAAAGGTTGAAAAGCAAGTTGTTCAGCTTACAGAGGTCGTTACGGACACCAATCTCCGTGTGGGAAAACTAGAACACCAGATGGTCACGCTCACCGATGCTGTGACAGATATCGGTGTTCGCGTGGGGAAAACGGAGGAAAGTATTGTTCGCATCGATAAACATCTGGTCAGGATCGACGAGCATCTGGTGCGAATTGACGATCATTTTGTTCTCATTGATAAGAAATTTGACCTGGCAGATGAACGCTTTGAGAAAGTCGACCAGCGCTTTGACAAAATGGATCTGCGTTTCGATAAAATGGATGCCCGATTTGATTCCCTGGAGTCGCAGCTGGCGGTTATTCAGTCGAATTACGTGACCAAGGATATTTTCCACATCTATATTACAAAACAGACCCATTGGATCATGGGCATGATGGTAGCACTGGCTGGTGTGGTGCTTACCGCTGCATGCTATATCCACTGACCTTCAGGGAAATTCCTTTCTCCGGCATCAACATCCTCTGCGACAGGGGGGTTGTGCCGCCAGCAAACCGCTTAATAACGGCTATAATATAAACAGGCTGCCACCTTCTTGTTGCCCTTGTGACCTTTATCAAACGGGCATTCCCGAAGGTTTATCATCGTACGCCGCTGGCGGCTTTCGGCGCACAAGGGGGTGTTTCATGGGTAATCATGTCTGGGGACTGTTATCTCATCCGGGTCCCGAATTGCAGCAAATCCAGCGTGAACGGGAAACCGTTTCACATGTTTATTCCCACCATGTTTTTCTGATGGCGCTGATTCCGGTTGTCTGTTCCTTTATCGGGACAACGCAGCTGGGCTGGAACTTCGGTGACGGCCAGAAGCTGATGGTTTCCATGTTCACCGCGTCCTACATCGCTGTAATCTTCTATGTTCTGATGCTCGCCGCTGTTGCTTTGATGGGGCGAATTATCTACTGGATGGCGCGTCGTTATGACAGCCGCCCGACACTCAACAGTTGTATTGTGTTTGCCGGTTACGTTGCCACGCCGATGTTCCTCAGCGGGATCGTTGCGCTTTATCCGATGGTCTGGTTATGCCTGTTTGTCGGGCTGATTGGCCTTTGCTACAGCGGATATCTGCTGTACCTCGGTATTCCAAACTTCCTCAACATTGACCACCGCGAGGGGTTCCTGTTCTCCAGTTCGACGCTGGCGATGGGGGTTCTGGTTCTTGAGTTGTTACTCGCACTGACCGTGCTGATGTGGGGTTATGGAACGAAATTGTTCTAACCAATGAGATGAGGTCGGAGTGACGTAGTATCCCTCCCCTGAAAAGGGGAGGGTTGGTCAGAAGCACTTCACCGCGTTATTCCTGCCAGTTTTTCAGCTTACTGGTTTTGCCGATCCCCGGGTTAAAACTGTTGGTCGGGTCGGCCTGCCGGTAAAATTCCTTCAGATGCGGTTTTGCAATATACAGATGTCCGACATTGTGTTCCGCCGGATATTCGGCACCTTTGGCATCCAGCAACTCGAGCATGCGGTGTTTCAGCGCCTTACTGTTCGCCCCTTTTTTGACAATGTAATCCTGATGGAAAACGTGGCACATAAAATGGCCGTAATAGAGTTTTGCCACCAACTGATTATCAATATCCTCCGGCAACGTTTCAAACCAGTCGCGATCGTTGCGGCGCAGTGCGATATCCAGCGCCAGAATGTCTTCCACTTCTTTCTCATGCACAGCGTGATAACGAACGGCGGCACCCGCCGCAGCGAAGCGGTGCAGAAACGCCTTTTTGCCTTCGTCGGCGGAACAGATAAAGAAATCACCCTGATTTTCGCTGAAGAAACGGGTCAGAAACGTTCTGGCTTCATCAATTCCGGGGCCGGACATTTTCAGCAATAAGTGATGCTCAAACCGGTCACGATATTGCTTCATGCGGGGCGGTAAATGATTCGGCAGCGCTTTACTCAGGCACTGCATTACGCGATCGCTGAAATGTTTCGGCAGGAAAGGCACCTTGCTGGCGTGTGCGTCAAACTTCCCTTTGGCGGTAAACATATCCGGCATTTTGTCTGTGCCGAGCTTGTCGATCATCAGGAACGTATCTTTACCGTACACTTCGGTGATATCGAAAATATCCCGGTGCATGTATTCGCCAGCCACCGGAAGATTCGCAAAATCTCTCAGGATCTGACGACGTAACTCAGTGAGAACCGCTGTGTCATTAGTGCCGATATAGAAAACCTGCTGCTGGGTTTCTGCCGGGAAAGTATCGAGACGGACGGCGAAAACCGCCAGCTTCCCGGCACAGCCCGAGGCTTCAAACAAACGGCGCTCATCGGCGTTAAAGCGTGATGGCGTATCGGCATCCACTTCGCGGACACGCGCCGCGTAATCATGGTCCGAAGCCAGCCGCTGATCGTGCAGAATATCAGCTTCGAGATAATCGCCTTTTTCCAGCCGTGTCAGAATCTCTTCCGGCGTCTCACCCAGATTGATCCCCAGATGGTTTATCAGCCGGAGTTCTCCCTGCGCATCAATCTGCGCATACAACGCCATTTCCGTATAAGCCGGACCACGTTTCACCAGTGAACCGCCGGAGTTGTTGCATATCCCGCCGACGACGGAGGCACCAATGCAGGATGAACCGATGACTGAATGCGGCTCGCGGTTATACGGCTTGAGAATTTTTTCGAGCTTATACAACGTGCTGCCGGGGAAACCGATCACCTGATGGCCGCCGTCGAGCAGCTGGATCTGATCGAGTTTCAGGGTGCTGAAAATGACGATGTCTCGGTCATAATCGTCGCCGCTCGGCGTCGAACCTTCGGTCAGCCCCGTATTGGCGGCCTGCATGATGACAATTTTGTCGGCCGCGATGCAGGCTTTAAGCAGTTGCCATTGTTGAAGCAATGTCTGCGGGAATACCACCGCCAGCGCCTTGCCGCCGCCGGAGCGAAACCCCTTGCGGTAGCGCTCGGTATTGCTGTCGCCGGTCAGGACATGGCGGCTTCCGGCGATTTCTTTCAGCGTGGTGATGAGTGACTGATTATCCATTTCATCTTCCTTTTTTTGACGTAGGCTCTGCAATCATAGACTTAAATGCCACATAACAGGCTACACTTCATTCAGGATAATTACCGATGGATTTCTCTTAAGTTGCTACATTTTTGTCATATGCTGTCCACTAAATCGTCATTGATGTGTCACAAAACTCGCGCTTAATGAACGCCAGATAACGAAAGCAACCGAGAGACAGCATCATGGCGCAAGCTCAACTTAAGCTGGCACAGGCTGAATATCCTCAGGCCGGGCAGCAACATCTGAACAAAGTGCTGGACGTGAAAGGCCTGGTGAAATCCTATAAATCAGGTCAGCGTGTTCTTAATGACATCAATTTCGATCTTCACGCCGGTGAATTTGTTGCGGTCATTGGCCGTTCCGGTGCGGGGAAATCGACTCTGCTGCACGTGCTTAACGGCACGATCCCGTTAACCGACGGCAGTGTGGTGTGTCATTACGAAAACGGTGAGCAGCAGGAACTGGCGGGTCTGACCGGCAAAGCGCTGCGTCGCTGGCGTTCGGGCTGCGGCATGATTTTTCAGGACTTTTGCCTGGTTCCGCGTCTGGACGTGTTAACCAACGTGTTGCTGGGGTGCCTGAGCCACACCTCCACGTTTAAATCCTTCTTTAATCAGTTCGATGACGAAGACCGCGCCCGCGCGATTTCCCTGCTGGAATGGTTGCACATGTTGCCGCATGCGCTGCAACGTGCTGAAAACCTCTCAGGGGGTCAGATGCAGCGTGTCGCTATTTGTCGCGCCCTGATGCAAAACCCGAAAATTTTACTGGCCGATGAACCGGTTGCCTCGCTGGATCCTAAAAATACCCTGCGCATCATGAATGCCCTGAAAAAGGTCAGCGAAGAGAACATCGCGGTGATGGTTAACCTGCATTCCGTAGAACTGGTAAAAGATTACTGCACCCGCGTGATCGGCATTGCGAAAGGGCAGATTATCTTTGATGGTCATCCGGATCAGTTAACCGACGGGATCTTGCAGCAGTTATATGGCGAAGAACACGACGTTAATTCCTGATGCTCACGCGTTGTAACGAATGTTTTAATAAATAAATTCCGTATTTTATTTCGGAAATAAATTTTAGCCGTACTTATTTTCACTTTCTCTCAATCTACACAAGGTCATCATTAAATGAAGAAGTTATTACGTCTGGCGGTCTTTGTTGCAGGTTCCCTTACCGCAATGCACAGCATGGCAGAAGATGCGCCTAAAGAATTGAATTTAGGTATCCTGGGTGGTCAGAACGCCACTCAGCAAATCGGCGATAATCAGTGTGTAAAAGATTTCTTCGATAAAGAATTAAATGTGGATACCAAACTGCGGAATTCATCCGATTACTCGGGTGTTATTCAGGGATTATTAGGCAAGAAAGTCGACATGGTATTAAGCATGTCGCCTTCTTCTTTCGCGTCTGTGTATATTAATAACCCGAAAGCGGTAGATCTGGTCGGTATCGTAATCGATGACACCGACAAATCGCGCGGTTATCACTCCGTTGTTGTCGTAAAAGCGGACAGCCCGTACCAGAAACTGTCTGACCTGAAAGGCAAATCATTTGGCTTTGCTGATCCGGATTCCACGTCCGGTTACCTCATTCCGAACCAGACTTTCAAGAAAGAGTTTGGCGGTACGACAGATAACAAATACAACAACTTCTTCTCCAGCGTGACCTTCTCCGGCGGCCACGAGCAGGATATCCTCGGCGTGCTGAACGGGCAGTTTGAAGGCGCGGTAACCTGGGCTTCCATGATTGGCGATCGCGAAACCGGCTATACCTCCGGCGCGTTCAACCGCATGATCCGCATGGACCATCCGGATCTGATGAAGAAAATCCGCATTATCTGGGAATCCCCGTTAATTCCTAACGGCCCGATTCTGGTTCGCAGCGATTTGCCACCGGCATTTAAAGCGAAACTGGTTTCAGCCATTAAGAAACTGGATAAAGACGATCACGCCTGCTTCGTGAAGGCCGTTGGCGGTAAACAACATATCGGCGAAACGTCTCTGGCTGAATATCAGCAGATTATTGATATGAAGCGTGAATTGACGAAGGGTGGCCGTTAATACCCTGACTTCCTCCCCTTTCACGGGGGAGGAATAAAAAAAATCTCCATGTAAACCGGAAATATTATTTTGAATAAAGACTTCAATCGTTATTACCAGAATATACGCGGTAAGCAAAAGCGCGAGGCGCTGATCTGGTCAGGGCTGATGCTGCTGTTATATTTATGGTCTGGCAATGTTTCCGAACTTAATCTGAAAACTATTATTGTTTCAGCTCCCAGCTTTTTTGATTATATCGGCCAGACAGTTCCGGTTCTGCACTGGTCATTATTATTCGCAGACGGACACACCGAAGGTTCTCTGGCTTACTGGGGATACCGTCTCAATATCCAGTTACCGCTGATTTGGGAAACTATTCAGCTGGCATTGTCTTCAACGATTTTGTCTACCGCGCTGGCCGTTGTACTGGCGTTTCTTGCCGCCAGCAATACAGATTCCCCAAAATGGGTGAAATTCAGTATCCGCACGTTTGTGGCTTTCCTGCGAACTATGCCTGAACTGGCCTGGGCCGTGATGTGCGTAATGGCCTTTGGCGTCGGGGCTATTCCGGGCTTTATCGCGCTGACCTTACACACCGTCGGCAGCCTGACAAAATTGTTCTACGAATCTATCGAAACCGCGTCGGACAAACCGGTGCGCGGCCTGAGAGCCTGCGGAGCAGGGCGCTTGCAGCGCATGCGTTTTGCCATGTGGCCACAGGTTAAACCTATCTTTTTGTCCTACAGCTTTATGCGTCTGGAAATTAACTTCCGCCAGTCGACCATCCTCGGCCTGGTGGGCGCGGGCGGGATTGGTCAGGAACTGATGACGTCCATCAAGCTTGACCGCTATGACCAGGTCAGCATGACGTTGCTGCTGATTATTCTGGTGGTTTCCGGGATGGATTATCTGTCGGGTAAATTACGCAAACGCGTGGTGGAGGGCACTTTCTGATGTTAACTGACGCGCTTGAACCTCATGTCATTGCTGGCCTGAAACAGCAGCACGCACATCTGTTTTCCGCGCAGCGTCGTTACCTGCGTTATCTGGCAATTCTGGCTGTCGTGATTGTGTTGTATTACATCTATTTCTTCAGCTATTTCGGTATTCCTTGGAGCGAAGTCGTGCGCGGCACCCGCGAAGTCGGGCGTTATTTCCTGCGCATGTTCGTGTGGCATAACGTTTCCGAATGGCCGTTTATGTACTACTTCTCGCAGATTGCGATCACGCTGGCGATTGTGTTTGCCGGGACGGTCACCGCCTCTTTCCTCGCACTGCCGCTGTCTTTTCTTGCGGCGCGAAATGTGATGTCCACGCCGGTTCTCCGGCCGGTTTCACTGGTGATCCGCCGCATTCTGGACGTACTTCGCGGTCTGGATATGGCGATCTGGGGGCTGATATTTGTCCGCGCTGTTGGCATGGGGCCGCTGGCCGGCGTGCTGGCAATTGTGATGCAGGATTTAGGCTTACTCGGCAAGCTTTACGCTGAAGGCCACGAAGCAGTGGAACGTTCACCCAGCCGCGGCCTGCGTGCGCTGGGCGCATCTCCGCTACAGACGCACCGTTTTGGTATTTTCACGCAGTCTTTCCCGACGTTTCTGGCGCTGTCGCTGTATCAGATTGAATCCAACACCCGTTCTGCTGCCGTTCTCGGTTTTGTGGGCGCGGGCGGTATCGGTCTGGTTTATGCGGAAAATATGCGGTTGTGGAACTGGGATGTGGTGATGTTTATCACGCTGATTCTGGTGGCTATCGTCATGACGATGGACAAGATTTCAGCGATGCTGCGCGCCAAATATATTCTGGGCGAAGAGATTGATCTGTTTGTGCCGGAAGAGCGGAAAATGAAGCCGCCGGTCGAATTGTATAAACCCTGATTCGGACCGCTCTTAAAACTAAAAAGGCGGCATCCACCGGATGCCGCCTTTTGTCATAACCGGGCAGCAAAAAATATTACTCGTCGAAATACCAGTAACCCTGATTCACCAGATCGGTGAACACGGCCATGAACGCCGGATCCTGAACGGCATCGCCCAGCTCTTTTTTACCGATCAGCGTGAAACGGCAAAGTGCATCCGCTGCCTGATATTGCTCGGTTTCCAGCGCTTCACTGTTGACGAAGAAACGGTCGCCGACGTTCAGCACACGCAGACCGCTCAGACGGGTCAGGCTGTCGCCCTGCATCAGCGCATCCACGATTTCGTGCGTTTCATATGGCGGTTCGGCGGGGGCGATGTCCAGCTCATGGCGCGGCGTGGTTGCAAAACGTCCGAACCATTGTCTGAACGCTTCCGGCTGATTGATCAGGTCATGCATCATATTGCGCACGCGATCCAGCTCGTATTCTTCTACTTTGCCCACATGATCGCGCAGCGTTAAATCCGGGTCGCTGTAGTGGTCGCCACCTAAATCATTTTCCAGTGCGTAGTCGGCAAAGCTGCTGATAAAGTCGCGGGTATTCGGGCCACGGAAACCGACGGAATAGTTGAGGGCGGTTTCATGGGTGAAGCCGTCGTGCGGGAAGCCCGGCGGAATGTACAGAATGTCGCCCGGCTCGAGATCTTCATCGATGATCGGCGTAAACGGATCGACATGCAGCAACGCCGGATGCGGGCAGAACTGACGCATCGGCAAAGCATCGCCCACGCGCCAGCGACGGCTGCCCATTCCCTGAATGATAAACACATCGTACTGATCGATATGCGGGCCAACGCCACCGCCGGGCACGGAATAGGAGATCATCAGGTCATCCAGGCGCCAGTCTGGCAGCACGCGGAACGGACGAACCAGTTCAGCCGCAGGCAGATGCCAGTGGTTCACCGCCTGTGCCAGCAACGACCAGCCGGTTTCACCCAGCCCGTCGAAATGCTCAAAAGGACCGTTGCTCGCCTGCCATTCACCATTTTTATGGCTCACCAGACGGCTGTCCACTTCAGGTTCCATCGCAAGGCCGGCTAATTCATCGGGAGTGATCGGATCGACAAAGTTTGTAAATGCTTTTTTTAATACAACAGGTTGTTTCTGCCAGTATTTTTCTAAAAATTCCGGCCAGTCCAGATTGAGTTCATACGCCATGTGATTTACCAGTGGGAAGACAAACGGGCCTGATTATAGAGAGGCTGGCGGGTATGCCGCTTTGTCATTAATCAAGGGATCACAAAAGACTGGCGGAGGGAGGGAATTTCCCTCTCCGGGCGGAGAGGGAAGTGTTACGGGGCGGTGCAAACGGGTATTAAGACTTGGCGGCAAGCACCACCAGTTTTTGGTTCACAAACTCTTTGATCCCCAGATCTGACAGCTCGCGGCCAAAACCGGAGCGTTTTACCCCCCCGAATGGCAGCTCGGCGGCGGTATCCGTTGGTGAGTTAACATATACCATTCCGGTTTCGATCTGGCTCGCCAGCTTACGGGCGCGATTGAGATCGGTCGTGAATACCGAACCGCCGAGGCCGTAGTGCGAGTCGTTGGCCAGTTTCACCAGTTCCTCGTCGTTTTTGACGATATAAACCTGCGCAACCGGGCCGAAAAACTCCTCGAAGTAAGCCGGATTATCACGCGTGATGTGTGTGAGGATCGTTGGCTCGAAGAAGTTGCCCGGATTCCCCGTCACTTTCTTGCCGCCGAAATGCAGTTTTGCACCGTGCTTCACGGCATCGTCTACCTGCTTGCTCAGCGTTTTCACCGCATCGGCTGAAGACAATGGCCCCAGCGTGGTCGATTTATCCAGTGGATCGCCGATTTTCAGTGCCTTGAAGTGTTCAGTGAATTTTTTCAGGAATTCATCGGCCACTTTTTCATGAATGATAAAGCGCTTGGCGGCAGTACAAACCTGCCCGGCGTTGGAAACACGCGCCTGAGCACCGGCTTTGGCGGCGTGATCAATATCGGCATCATCCAGTACCGCGAAGACGTCATTCCCGCCCAGTTCGAGCGTGGATTTTTTCAGTTTCCCGGCTGCGCGCGCCGCCACAATCGCCCCGGCTTTTTCCGAACCGGTCAGTGCGACGCCCTGAACGCGATCGTCATCAATGATCGATGCGACCTGATCCTGAGAAATAAACAGATTGGTATAGGCACCTTTTGGCGCACCGGCTTCAGAAACCAGCTTCTCAAAGGTTTCTGCGCAATGCGGCACGATACTGGCGTGTTTTACCAGCACGCTGTTACCGGACGCGAGATTCGGCGCAAGCACACGCATCAGCTGGTAGAACGGGAAATTCCACGGCTCGACCGCCATGATTACGCCAATCGGATGATGCTCGACCCAGGCTTCGCCGAGGTCAGATTTATACGGCACAGGTTTGAGAAATTCCTCGGCGTTTTCCGCATAGAATTTCGCAATATCGGCGCAAATCTGCACTTCGCCACGGCTCTGACCAATGAGTTTGCCCATCTCTACACTCACCACTTCTGCCAGTTCATCGACACGGGAAGCCATCAGCTCGGACAATTTATGCAGCACTTTGATCCGCTGTTTGATATCTCCCTGTGCCCAGTCGGATTTATAGAGGGCATGCGCGGTGGACAAGGCTTGTTCAACCTGCTTGTCGTTGTGCGTCTGATATTCTTTGATGAGCTTGTTATTAAAAGGATTTATCGTCTGATATGGCATCTGTTGCTCCTTGTTTTGTGGCGCGCCGGATAATGTCATCAGCGCGTTGGAATTGAGGTGCGTTCGATTTACTGCCTTTGGCCTGCTTCTTAACGCTTGTTTCATCTCACTGCCAATAAGCATAGTCGATAAAACGTGAACTCTGTCTCACAGACATCTCATGCAACACATGAGGTTCGGGCTTTTTAGCGGCTTGCGCGCAGGCCTTGCCATCCGCGGGCTACCGCCTGTCTCTAAGAACAATCGCCTTTACTTAACTTTGCGGCGAAAGGGCTTTCGAATTGTTTTCAGCAAGCGATTGATAAATTTACCGCTCACTTTTATGCTGGCTTTCCTTCCTTTTCCGACATTGAGAAACTCATGAAGCTTGATGCGATCCCTTTTTGCACGACTGACTGGAGCGACGTAACGCCGACACAACATCCGGGCGACACTGGTATGGCGCTGTGGCGTACGCAAAAATTTGGCGATATCCGCGTGCGGGTCGTCGAATATTCCGCAGGATACGAGGCCGATCACTGGTGCAGTAAAGGGCATGTGCTGTTTTGCCTGGAAGGGGAATTGCACACGCGCCTGGAAGATGGCCGCACCTTTACCCTCTCACCGGGCATGAGTTATCAGGTGGCGGATAACGCGGAAGCGCACCGTTCCTCAACCCCGGTCGGGGCTAAATTGTTTGTCGTTGATTAGTCGTACACAGAAAAATCGCCGCCAGCGTGAGGCTGGCGACAAGGAGCAGCAGGTGAGTAAATTACGGGTAGGCATCATTTTTGGCGGCAAATCGGCAGAGCACGAAGTGTCATTACAATCAGCAAAAAATATTGTGGATGCCATTGATAAAGAACGCTTTGACGTGACTTTGCTGGGCATCGATAAGAAAGGCGAGTGGCATATTAATGACGCCAGTAACTACCTGATTAATGCTGAAAATCCGTCACTGATTGCCCTCAACCGCTCGAATAATCAGGTCGCGCTCATTCCGGGGCAAACTGAAAATCAGCTGATTGAAACGCACAGTGCCAGCGCATTGTCGCAGGTGGACGTCATCTTCCCGATTGTTCACGGAACGCTGGGCGAAGATGGTTCATTGCAGGGACTGCTGCGCATGGCAAACATTGCGTTCGCCGGTTCCGGCGTGTTGGGGTCGGCTGTCAGCATGGATAAAGATGTGACCAAGCGTCTGCTGCGGGATGCCGGTTTGTCCGTCGCACCCTTTGTCACCCTGACCCGTGCGAATCGCCAGAAATATACGTTTGCTGAAGTCTCTAAGCAGCTCGGCTTACCGCTGTTTATTAAGCCGGCCAATCAGGGTTCTTCCGTCGGCGTCAGCAAAGTGAGCAACGAAGCAGGTTTCCTTACTGCCCTGGAAAAAGCGTTCAGCTTCGACCACAAAGTGCTGGTGGAGTCAGCGATTAAAGGCCGTGAAATCGAATGTGCAGTGCTGGGCAATGATTATCCGCAGGCAAGCGTCTGCGGTGAAGTCATCCTGCACGACGAGTTTTATTCATACGACACCAAGTACATTAATGAAGCCGGCGCATCGATTGCCGTTCCCGCCGATTTGCCGCAGGAGACGCATGACCGCATTCGTGCCATCGCATTGCGGGCATTTCAGGTGCTGGAATGCCGGGGCATGGCGCGCGTCGATGTGTTCCTGACCGAACAGGGTGACGTCGTTATCAACGAAATTAATACGTTGCCGGGCTTTACCAACATCAGCATGTACCCGAAACTCTGGGCGGCCAGCGGCTTAAACTACAGTGATCTGATCACGCGTCTGATCGAACTGGCGCTGGAGCAACACGAGCAGGATAACCAGCTCAAAAGCTCAGCGAACTGATTTGTAAGAGGTGCTGCAAAAGAAAAGCAGGGAGAAATCCCTGTATGGCGGGATCAATTTAAAGGTCTCCTCAAATCGCAGACACGAAAAAGGCGGCAAACGCCGCCTCTTCTGCTTACTGCTGAGGACTCTTATTTGTACAGTTCAGCTGTACCGTACAGGTGGTTGTCACCAGACGCACCGATGATACGGTAAGAACTTGCACCGGCTTCGCTGGCTTTAGCATTCAGTTTGTCCTGCAGGCTGCTCAGGCTGTTACCTGAAGTCGCGCTGACGACACCAATCGCCTGCTGACCAGCCGGAGCGGACTGAACTTCAGTCGCTGCCAGGGTAGAGAATGATGCGGTTGCCAGTGCGATGGCGGCGAGAGTCATAGTAATGTTTTTCATGATGGTTTCCTCAATTCGTTTATTGCGCTTTGCCAGGCGTTGTCATCAACGTTCATTTAATGTGCAAAGCTGTCTTCTGTCCGATACAACATCTAGCTTATTAATCGTTAACTAAATGCCGCTTTACCCTTTTCAAATCGTACTCCGTGCTTATTTATACAGCTCAGCAGTACCGTACAGGTGGTTTTCACCAGAAGCACCGATGATGCGGTATGAACTTGCACCGGCTTCGTTCGCTTTAGCGTTCAGCTTGTTTTGCAGGCTTGACAAATCATTGCTTGAAGAAGCACTTACCACACCGATTGCCTGTTGGCCTTCTGGTGCAGACTGAACTTCAGTCGCAGCCAGAGTTGAGAATGAAGCGGTAGCGAGGGCGATTGCAGCTAATGTCATAGTGATGTTTTTCATGATTTCTTCCTGTTTTAATCTGTTTATCAGCAGGTGGTTTAGGTCAGACGTTATTTGTTAACGTTCGATAATTAAATCTTAGACCTGGATCACATTCTGTGCAACTAAATTATTTATTAATCGTTAACTAATTGTGCGGAACAATCTGCTAACGAATGTCGTTGTGCTTATTTGTACAGCTCAGCAGTACCGTACAGGTGGTTTTCACCAGAAGCACCGATGATGCGGTATGAAGTTGCACCGGCTTCGGTCGCTTTCGCATTCAGTTTTGACTGCAAAGTCGTCAGGTTACCGTTTGAAGAAGCGCTGATAGTCCCGATAGTTTGTGCACCTGCCGGAGCGGACTGAACCTCAGTGGCTGCCAGAGCAGAGAAAGAAGCGGTAGCAAGTGTCAGAGCAGCGATTGTCATTGCGATACTTTTCATGATTTGTATTCCTGTTCGTTAATTTTTTTTGGAGTGACGTTTTCGTCAGCCCCGTTATTCGGTCAACGTTATTTATTACTTAACGTTCGATAAGTAAATGGTAAAGGGTGTTGAGGGTTTGTGCAAGATGTTTTTTTAATGAGCGTTAACTTATTTTGCTGTGACGAACATCACACCAAAGTGCATTGTTGTTTTTGTTTTGTTAAATTTATGTTTTTAAAATGATTCGCCTGACAGATGGAGTTCGGGCTTATCCAATATTGTGCTGAATGAATCTTTAATGATCGCTAAGTTAATGGTTGGTTCCGGCGGGAGAGGGTGTTAAAACTAGGGCCGGCTTAGAAAAAAGATAAGGCAGCAAATGCCGCCTTATCGTTATTCCTGCTCAGACATTCTGTCGTCAGGGCCGGTTTCCTTAGTAGTAAATGGAAGCCGGTTTATGACCTGAAGTCATTGGTGCAGGTGGCTGAGACGGAGAAGTGGAGATTCGGCTCTGCGCGACTTTTTTGTTCGTACAGGTTGCCGGGTTACAGAAGTTACTGTCACCGGTCACATTGACCATCGCCACTTCCTGACTCTGTACTGGCATCATGATAACCTGCTGTGCGGCAACATTGGCAACCGGTACAGCGGTTAATGCCAGAACTGCAAGAAGGATTTTGAAGTTACTCATGATGTTTCGTCCTGGGTATTTTGCTTTTATAAAGCGCTTATAGCTGTGCAGCTTTGCGGGTGTGAGTGATTTTCTTATCGCTCGATAATTAAATGATAAACTCCGCTGGACTTGTGCGCAACTATTTTTAATAATGATCGTTAAGTTATTTCTAAAAACAATTTTTATAACCATTATCACAATGGTGATGGAAGGAGGGTGTATGAGCACTGAACAGACGGCTTTGGTCCGGAAAAGTCGCGGTCGCCCAAAACAGTTCGACCGTGGAACTGCTCTGAGCAAGGCCCTGAATTTATTCTGGCGCCATGGTTACGAGGCCACTTCATTAGCTGATCTGGTCGAAGCAACCGGTGCAAAAGCGCCAACTTTGTATGCCGAATTCGGTAATAAAGAAGGGCTTTTCCGCGCAGCCGTTGAGCACTACGTTAAAAATTTCTACGAAAAAGGACGCTGTCTGCTGAGCAGACCTGATTTGTCCGTGGAACAGGCGATTGACCAGTATTTGCGTGCCATTGCAAACCTGTTTACTGACTGTGATACGCCGAGCGGTTGCTTCATGATCAGCGCATCGTCCGGGATGTCTTCATCTTCCGCGGATATTGCCGAAATGCTGCGTGAGCACCATCTGTCGCAGGAACGGACATTGTTCGAATATTTCGAGAAACAGAAACAAAGCGACAATCTGGCTGCGGTGACGGACAGTGCCCTGCTGGCGAAATACCTCGCCTGTACCATTCAGGGTTTCTCTGTCCAGGCGCGCGATGGCGCAACGGCGGCTGAGCTTAATCGTCTGATCGACGTGGTCATGAACCTGTGGCCGGAACTGACAAAAAACACCGTGCAAATCACTGCTGCGCACTAACGGATGTCTGATTTTCGTCAGTTATTAAGAAAGAGAATAGAACGCCAGGTGCTGAGTATTTCGGGCCTGGCGTTAGGCGGTATAGACTTCGAGAATCCTGCGGGCGATCCGGGGCTGTTTGGCCCTGAAAGCGTAACCTGGCGAATTCACGGAGACTTTTCTTCGATGCTTTGCGGCGGTGTCAGTGCCTTGCTGCTGCAAATGCTTCACCCGCTGGCGCTCGCCGGTGTCTGGGATCACTCCTCATTTCGCGAAGACATGCTCGGCCGCCTGCGCCGCACCAGTCAGTTTATTTCCGGAACGACATTTGCCCCGACCCGTGATGCCACGGCGCTCATCGAAAAAGTAAAATTCATTCATCTGCACGTGACCGGCACCGATGCGCACGGCACGCCTTACGCTGCCAGCGACCCGGATTTACTGGTCTGGGTACACGTCGCGGAAGCGTACAGCTTTCTGCAATCTCATCTGCGTTACCGCAATCCTTCACTCAGTTCAACCGAACAGGACCGCTATTACCAGGAATTCGCCCGCGTGGCAGAAAGCCTCGGGGCGGTGAACGTGCCCGACAGCGTTGCGGCGGTAGAAGCTTATTTGCAGGCCATGCGGCCTCAGTTGCGCTGCGATGAAAGAACGCAGGAAGTTGTGCGGTTATTGCGTAATGCGCCTGCGCCAAGCCGTCTGGCTAAACCGGTCGGCAGCCTGATGATTCAGGCCGGTATCGAGCTCTTGCCCGGCTGGGCGGCGGAACAACTGGGGATTTCCCTTTCCCCGGTTAAGCGTAAAACGATTCGTTTTGGCACCCGCCGCATCGCAGGCATCCTGCGCTGGGCGGTCAGAAACGGCTCATGGCATCGCGCGATGCGCCGCATGGGCCGCTTACCTTCCTGAATTTATAAATGCGGATAAACGCCCGGTCCGATCGGTAAACCCAGCAGATACCAGCCGACCAGCATCAGCAGCCACACCACGAAAAATACAATCGGGTACGGCAGCACCAGCGAATAGTAGGTGCCGAGTTTCGCCTCTTTGTAGTATCGCTGGAGGAATCCGAGGAACAGCGGTACAAACGGCGACATCGGAGCCAGCGGGATCACTGAGGAATCCGCGACGCGGAACACGATCTGCGCGAATGCCGGATGGAAGCCCAGCAGCATAAACATCGGTACGAAAATCGGTGCCAGAATCGACCAGATCGCCGAGCCGCTGGCGATAAACATACACAGCAATGCCGACAGGAAAATCAGCCCGAGGAACGCCGGAATACCGGTCATACCGAGATTTTCCAGCACATCCGTCAGCCCGATCGCCATAAATTTTCCCATATTGCTCCAGTTGAAAAACGCCACAAACTGGGAGAGCGGGAACACCATCACGATAAAACCGGCCATAGACTTCATCGGATCAACCAGCAAATCCGGCACATCGCTGGCGCTGCGGATTTGCTTCGTCACCATGCCGTAAGGCACCGAAATCACGAAGAAGAACAAAATGATCAGCGGTACGATGCCCTGAATAAACGGAGACGGGATGATGCCGCCGGTTTTCGGATTGCGCAGCGGTGCGGCTTCCGGAACCACCAGCAGCGCGACCAGCCCGATGAACACCAGCGCCGCAATCCCGCTCGCCATCAGGCCGCGGTTCTGTTCCAGCGTCAGCTTCTTCATCTCTTCGTTACGTTCGCCGCGATAAACCGGCAGACGCGGTTCGACAAATTTGTCGGTCAGAATGGCCCCGACAATCGTCAGTAAAATCACTGACGCAGCCATGAAATACCAGTTATCGATAACGCTGACCTGAACCGCCGGATTAATCGCTTTTGCCGCTTCGGTACTCAGCCCGGAAAGCAGCACGTCCGTGGTCACAATCAGCAGATTTGCCGTAAAGCCGCAGCCCACACCGGCAATCGCCGCCAGCAAACCGGCCACCGGATGACGCCCGACAGCCAGGAAAATCAGTGCGCCCAGCGGCGGCATCACCACCAGTGCGGCGTCGGACGAAATGTGGCTGAAGAAGGCGATAAAGATCACCATATAGCTGGCATAACGGGCGTTCACTTTCGACGCCATTTTATACATCAGGCTTTGCAGCAGCCCGACGCGCTCCGCCAGACCTGCGCCGATCACCAGCGCCAGAATCGAGCCGAGCGGGGTGAATCCGCTGAAATTCTTAATCACGTTCGGCAAAATCCACTGGATACCTTCCACGCTCAGCAGATTTTTAACGTGGATAACTTCGCCGTTACTCGGATTTACCGCCGTAATATTCAGCCACGAAATCACTGCGCTGGCGACCATCAGAATGGCAATCAAATAAACAAATAACAAAAACGGATTGGGAATTTTATTACCTACACGTTCTACCCACTGGAGAAAACCTCCCGGGCTCTGGCCGGAGTCTTGTGCTTCAATACTCATCTCTTAACCCTCTGTCGTGTTTGATTTTTTTATATTTATGCCGCCCGTCTCTGCCGGAACGGGGCATGAGCGGGCGGTTTACTCGTCGTGATTTATCTGAGTGGCGAAGGTTTTACGCCCGCCGGGATAGGGCAGTGATACGGACGGTGTTCGCGCAGGACGTCCCGCTCTTTCAGGCATGCCGCGAGTAAATCAGGCTTCGTGAACAGCTCGATGGCCGTGGAGGACATCACTTTTGCCGCCAGACACATGCCTTTGTGTGCGATTGATGTGCGCCCCTGCGATACTATCTGCCAGGTGTGCAGCGGCGAACCGACCGCAAAGCACGGGCTGAAACACTGAGCGGTCGGCACCAGCCAGCTGACATCCCCGACGTCGGTGGAGCCGTAGAGAATATTGCTGTTCGGTGCATAAGGCGCAACGGCGTCGGTCAGGGGTGACGTGCGCAGCGTTTCGGCAAATGCCATCCCTTCTGCGCCGCTGGTGCGGGAGATGTTCAGCAGATTGTTATCGATATCCTGTTCCGTCAGCGTGGCGCGAATTGACGCCGCAAACGCCTGTTCTTCATCCGTGTACTGCGGTGCGCCAAATGCTTTAACGTACTGATACATCGCGTTTTCCAGCGTGCGGTTCGGCACGTAATTGGAACAGGCTTTATCAAAACGCATCGACATCGTAGTGCCGGTCATCAGCGCCGCGCCTTTGGCGATATCTACCACGCGGTCGAAAATCCCCTGCGCCTGATCCATCTGCGGTGCGCGAACCAGGTACAACACTTCCGCATCGGCCTGCACCACGTTCGGCGAGATACCGCCCGCATTGGTGATGGCGTAATGCAGCCGCGCTTCCTGAATAATGTGCTCACGCAGGAAGTTGGAGCCGGTGTTCATCAGCGTCACGGCGTCCAGCGCACTGCGGCCCAGATGTGGCGCAGCAGCGGCGTGTGAGGACACGCCTTTGAAGCTGAACGACGCCTGAATATTGGCCAGCGTCTGGTTGCTGAACATGCCGCTGTAAGTTTCCGGATGCCACGTCAGCGCGGCATCGACGTCACCAAACAGGCCTTCGCGGGCCATAAACGTTTTGCCGGAACCGCCTTCTTCGCCCGGACAGCCGTAAAACCGCACCGTGCCCTGAATCTTTTCGCGTTCCATCCAGGCTTTTACCGCCAGCGCGCCACCGAGCGCCGCCGTCCCGAGCAAATTATGCCCGCAGCCGTGGCCGTTACCGTTTTCGATCAGCGGTTGCGCGGTGTTGCATCCGGCTTTCTGGCTCAGCCCGGCCAGTGCGTCGAATTCGCCGAGCAGGGCGATCACCGGTTTGCCACTGCCGAAGCTGGCGATGAACGCCGTTTCCATGCCACCGACGCCGCGCTCAACCGTAAATCCGCTGGCTTCCAGTTTGTCTGCCAGCAATGCTGAAGAGAACGATTCGGCGAAACGGGTTTCCGGATGATCCCAGATAGCGTCGCTGATTTCCGCCAGCGCCGGTTGCTGGTTATCGATAAAATCGCTGATGAAATTGACAATCTTTTGCTGAGCAGCCATCAGTTTTCCCCTTTGAATTCAGCGATATTCAGCGCCAGTGCGGCCAGCGTTTTGATGCCCTGCATCATCACTTTTTCATCGAAATCAAATAGCTCGTTGTGATGCCCTGCGCTCAGGTCAGTGCCGAAAATCACGTAAGAGGCTTCGCCGCCGCGCGCTTTCACACGTTCCATCATGTACGTCGCGTCTTCAGATCCCGCCGCGCCTTCCTGACGGTCAATAATCTCTGCAAATTCACCCAGTTTTTCCGCCTGCTGATGGATGTAATTGACCCACGCCGCCGTCGGTTTACTGCTTTGCGCCGCGCCCATCAGTTTGATGTCGAATTTCACCTGATGCATTTCGGCCGCGCCGGAAATCACTTTCAGCGCCTGCTGATAAATGAATTCGTTGACCTCATTAGTGGAACCGCGCGTTTCGACTTTCATCATGGCGGAAGAGGCGACTACGTTGCGGCCAGTGCCTGCCTGCAATACGCCGACGTTGACCCGTGAACTGCCGCCGCTGTGGCGGGGAATAGCGTGTAAACCGAGCGTGGCCTGCGCCGCTGCCAGCAGGGCGTTGCGGCCTTCTTCCGGTTTGCCACCGGCATGCGACGCCACGCCGGTGAAGCGCACGTCGAGTTTGGTGGTCGCCATGAACGTGTCGTTGCCGCAGACAATATGATTGGCCGGAACGCCGGTGCCGATATGGACGGCGGTGAAGTAATCGACGTCATCGACCACGCCTGCCGCGACCATGGATTTCGCGCCGCGCGTGCCTTCTTCCGCAGGCTGGAAAATCAGTTTGATCGTGCCGCAAAGCTTATCGCGCGCCTGCATCAGCACTTCCGCCAGGCCTAAACCGATCGTGGTGTGCCCGTCGTGGCCGCAGGCGTGCATCATGCCGTGATTGGCAGAAGCAAATCCTTCGCGGAACGGGCGGTGCGCCTCATCGAGCACCTCGTTTAAATCCAGCGCATCCATGTCGACGCGAAATCCCATCACCGGGCCGGGACGTCCGGTTTCCAGCGTGGCAACAATGCCGGTGAAACCGCCGGAAAAATGCGGCATCCAGCGGGCAATTGCGCCCTGTTCCAGCGCGCGTTGCTCGTGTTCGGCCAGCACGGCGGCAGAAGGCAAACCCATGCGCGAATCCGCATCGATAACGTCTTTGCCCAGTTTCAGCGCATACCCGAGTTTCTCCAGCCGGTCGGCCACCAGCGTGGACGTACGAAATTCCAGCCAGCCGGATTCGGCATATTTATGCAGGTCACGACGTTGTGTTTGCAGGGCAGGGAACAGCTGTTCAACGTGTTCAGAAATCTCATTAACCATCACGGACTCTCTTTTTTACAGACATGCAGGCTTTCTGCCAAAAGCAGAAAGGAGGAAATCTTGTTTGGGGGGAGTGCGCGCCGGAGCACGAAAACTGGCACAACAAACCCAGACCGGCAGGCGCGAAGCGCAAACCAGTAACCCGTAATTTGTTGCCGTTTGGAGGAAAAATCCGCAGGAAAAGGCCCGGCGGAAGGGACTGCATCGCGGCATTTTTGCCGTCGTATCGGTCAGCGTTTTATGACGAACGTCTGCCTTATGTGTTTTTCAATGTACACAAAGCGATCAGGGCATATAAGATGCCAAAATCTTCTTAGTGATAATCAGGGGTTATCAAAGAATCTCATGCCATCACAAATAAAAATGCATCAGCTGCGGGCGTTTGTGTCAGTGGCACGACAGGGCAGCATTCGCGCTGCCAGCCGTCTGCTCAATCTTTCCCAGCCTGCGCTCACCAAATCGATTAAAGAGCTGGAAGAAGGACTGGGCGCGAGATTATTTGTCCGCCGCCGTCAGGGCGTGACGCTAACCGATTGTGGTGACGCGTTTTTTAAACGCGCGAGCCTGATTCTCGAAGAGCTGCGGGTGGCGCAGGAAGACATCGCCCAGCGCCTCGGCGGAACCAGCGGCAGGGTGAATATCGGTGTCGGTGCCAGCATTGCGCGCACCATAATGCCTGAGGTGATCGACCGTTTTCACCGGGAATTCCCCAATGTGAAAGTGCGTATCGCAGAAGGCCAGCTGGTGTCGATGATCCCTGAACTGCGTCAGGGCGAGCTGGATTTTACCGTAAACACCTATTATCAGGGTCCCTTTGATAACGAACTGTTATACGAAAAGCTGATGGATAAAGAGTACCGCGTGGTCGCCAGACGCGGACACCCGATGCAAAACGCGCGTTCGATGAAAGAATTGCTTCACTGCGACTGGACCATGCCGACGCCGCGCGGAAGCTATTACAAACTGCTCAGTGAAGTGTTTAGCGAGATGGACGCGGAACCGAATATCAGCGTGATTTGCGAGACGTTTATGTCCTGCACCAGCCTGATTGCCAAAACGGATTTTCTCAGTGTGTTATCCGTGGATGTGATTAACGATCCGGTGATCGGCCAGAGCCTGGTGGCACTCGATTTGGATCTGCCGTTGCCGACCGCGACGTTCTATCTCATTCAGCGGCGTGACACCACGCTGACGCCGATGGCGGCACATCTGGCACAACTGTTCCGACTTTATTGCCGGTAATCAATTCTGCCGGTAACAAACCGCATTCGCGTAAAAAGCGCGTGTTTTGATGATTTATCGGGGATTTTTGGGAATATTGCCCGTTATCGGGCTGGCTTATCCGTTCTACACTGACCATCACAGGGAATAATAAGCTTCCTAATATTGCCGAGGTCATATGCGCCAGTCCGACATTGTTGCTGAAGTCAGTAACGACAAACAAACCCTGACCGCGCTGGTCGAACAGGACAACCGCGTGGTGTATTTCTACATTTTCGCCCGGGAAGATCTGCGTGACCGCTTTCCGAAAATGCGTGCCTGCTGGGTGCGTAATCTGGTGCCTGCGCCTTTGCACGATGACACCGCCGCCACCGAACAGGGCATCGCGCCGCTGCTGGCCGCGCCTTATTGCCGCAATCTGGAAGGCGAAGCGCCGCTGGATCCGTCGCAGATTCAGATCCTGTGGAACGAAAGCGATGACGGCGCGGCGTTGTGGTATCAGGGTTTGCTGCTGGCGGTGATCCCCGGCTGGAGTTTGTATATCGATCACTCGGTGTGTTATTCCGCCGGGTGCATCGCGCAGAACCCGCTGACCTTCCCGCTGGGGTCTGCCTCGACCAATACGCAGTGTGAGCTGGCAGAAAAAACCCGTCTTTTCTGGCGTGACTGGCAAAATGAATTCAGCAATCCGTGGCCGAAAATCCAGCGAAAACTGCTCGAATCCTACGAAGATCGCTTTGGCCCTTCGCTGAAATATTACCTGATTAACCAGGGCAGCTGGCCTCCGATGGCGATTTCCCAGCACGAAGACGATGAGAATTATTACTTCTTCACCGTCGGTATGAGTATCCGCCCGATGCCGCAAATCGACATCATTTTCAACGATGAAGCCGAAAAGCATCGCCGCATTGAACTGGCGTTTTCCGTCGGGAAAGAGTACGTGACCGAAGAAAACGCCGTGCAGATGGCGAGCGCGCTGTCCGGTTATGCGCAAATCCCGTGGACCACGCTTAGCTGGCTCGGCGAAGGCCACACGCTGATGTCTCCGATGGCACCTCTGGGCTTCGAAGGCCACGTCATTTCCTCCGCACTGTGCGGACCGGCCGATAAAATGGACCTGCCTGAGATTTACGGCGACCCGGTGAATCAGTTCTGGGTCAGCCCGATATTTACCAGTGAACTGGAATACGCAAAAGGAAAACCGAACGGTGGATTTGAACTGGTCGCCGCGATGATCGAGAATGGAATCGGGTTTGTGTTTGCGCCGAGGAGTGCGGTGATGTGATGTCACTCTCTCAGTTTTCTAACAGAGATGAGTAAGAATACCGATCTGCTCCCTCCCCTGCGAAGGGGAGGGTTGGGGTGGGG
>NZ_JAFMOZ010000117.1:0-77713 GCF_019049615.1 Rahnella sp. BCC 1045
GCTGTAAATGATTTTGGTGGAGAAAGTAATCTCCCCGGTGAAGATGACAATAACCCCGCCTTCAAGTTAGACAGAATCTGTGTTGGATTGCCATTATCTAGAACATCTACTGATGCGCTATCAGATATATATTGTGCCAAAACATAGGCCATTACCGTGGCTTGTCTAATTGCTTTGTTAATTTGCGCAGAGGATGCTTTCCCAGAACTAAATCCTGAGGTTAATGCAGCCAATGCTTCATAATCAGATTGGGCAGTAACATTTGCACCTCCACCAATTGCAAAAGGCTTAAAGTTATTTGTAGACATTATAAATAAATCCCCCATGCGCCTTCATCAAATCCGGCGATATAGTCATTTTCCAGATCGAAACCAAAGAACTCAGCCCCAACCGATGGAGTAAGAATTTCGCCGGAATAAACTCCAGCTGCTTTTACTGTTAAATATCCTTGTCTTATTGCAGCAAGTAATTCCAGAGATACAGTATCGATTCCTGATGCTGCAAAAACCCAGATAGAAATTGTCATGTCCTGGTTGTCGATGATCTGCATCGCCAAACCAGAACCAGCCAACGCGGTTTCTAAAATTCCCGGCAATGACTCATTCGTACCATCCCAGCGATTGATTGCGATTTTTGCTTTAAGGACGATGCGGTAAGTTTCATCGCTCAAGTTCGTAAATCCAGCGTCAGGATCATACGGCCCCTGCCATACACCCTGATCGAATCCCAAACCATCCGTGTCAAATGAAAAATAAATGCCAGATATCGGTTGGCTAACGACTCGCGTTCTGCCAATCCACTTACCGAGGATGTCCAATTGCACGCCGATTGCTTCATCGATATCAAATTCAGTAATGAGCGCAGTCATCGCGTCAGCAACGTCAGACAGCGGACGCGTTATCAGATCGATATGATCAACGAAGAGAGGTTTCTGGCTGTGGTAATTGGTGATGAGGTCAGTATATTTACTCATGCCGTCACCGTTATATTGATGTTACTCACATCACATGTAGCAGATTCGCTGTAACCGATTGTGATATTCGCGGCTGCAACCGTCCCGGCGCTTTTGCCAATCTGCAAGCTGGTGATGTCGTAAAATCGGCTTTCCCCACCGCTCACTACCCCGAGATTTGCCGGTGAATAAACCCGGCTTAAAAGAACGTCATCGCCGATTGTCAGAGCATTTATATATACGGCGATGGCTGTTTTGATATCAGCTCCGATTTGCGAGGTGTACCCCGTAAATGCCTGAAGAGAAATAGCGATGTAAATTGGCACTGGAACTGGTCGGTTAAAACCAATTACGTGAGGATTCCCGTATTTATCAGCCACGGTAATTTGCGTGGTGCCATTCGGAGTAACACCCTGCCCTTTTTTCAGCTGTATAGTTGTCGCAATTTCTGTCGCATCACCGCCGTCAATCACAGCTGTAATCGAATGTGGAGGCAAGCCGTTGGCATCCACAGCGCCCGTGTCGTTCTCATAAAGTTTATGGCGCGTAACCCCTGGGATATTGGCGATAGCACCATCCAGAGCATCGAACGGCGTCACCGACGACAGCGCCACACTTTGCGCCTGCCGGATACGCAGCGCCGCGTCAGTTTCAGCAGCTGAGCCAACGGTGGCCGCATTCGGGTTTGTGACCGATATCCATCCGCGCGTTGGCGTATTAATGCCGGTGACAGTTCCCGCCAGCGCGGCGACAGCGCCAGCTGTGGCACAGGTCGCAGTAACCAAAGCAGTGCCGTCAGTTCCGATCACCACTGAAGCAGGTAAATTCCAGATGATGCTGTTAGCGTCTCTGGCTGAACCGTTTGTGATTTCCAGACCGATAGTGCCGGTGATTAGCAGATCAACCGTTGAGTTGTTCGCCGGGTCGCGGTAAATCCCATTTATTTTCACGTTGCTGGACAGCCCATTACCGATACCGGTAGCCGGAGACTGGCCGTTATAGACGGCAATGGCCGTATTGTTAGCGTCGTGAATTCCCAGTGCATAGAGAGCGACCATCTGCCCATCTTTACTGTCCGGATCTAAATAGGCATCAGTACCGTAAATCTGCTGAAAGTAGCCGGTTAACCTGGTGAGGATCGTTTGGTAATCAGGCGCGCTAATCCCCTGAGCAGTTACCGTTGCCGATAACCCCAGCGTATCGAGGTTCAAAGCCATTTATGCCTCACTTGTGACAGTTGTCTCGCCGTAGATGGTATCGATAGTGGCGGTGAAGGTTACGCGGCGGGTGGCGCCATCGTTATTCGTATCGAAAGAGATAATTTTGCTCACCCCTGGGGTGGTTTGTATACGTTCCCGAACGGCAAGGATATAAACGTCGGATCGCTGCTTTCCGAGTACTGACTGAACATAGGGTGTTCCTTCAGTAACATCGAGGAACCATTGCCCCCGCCAAAGTTCGAAGCGTGTTTTTACAGCCTGAGCAACACATTCTGGGGTATTTAGCAGCCAGGTGTCATCACCACGACCGAAGGTGTAATCACCTCCGGAATCTTCGCGTCGATATCGCATATCAGTTCACCTTGCCAGAATTACCGCTACCGGTTTGCACACCACTGTGCGTATGCTGGTCGCTGATGTCCTTACCGTTGGATGACAGAGTACCAATGAATTTAATAGCACCTGTGATCGTGGCAGCTGTGCCTGAAGCGATACTACCAACCATGCCCCCCATCCATGTCAGTAGCCCTTTTACAGTGACAGCCGCCGAGAAGGTAGATAGAGGTGCTGTGACGTTAAAACCACCTGGAGCTACGATATTGATCGTCTGCGTAGTCGGGTTCAGTTCGAAATAGGTTGAACCATCATCACTTCGCATTTGTGCTGAATTGGCACTGATCCCGCTAATTTTCTTCGCCTGTGACTGAGGCCCGACAATAGCGAACCCGTCTGATAAATCATGCTGGCGTGTGTCTACCGGCTCCTGGACACCGCCGCTCTGCCACCAGAAGTCAATGCAACGATCGGAGAAAATCAACAGACATTCATCACCGGTTTTAACCGGGAACGTCAAAGTTACCCCGCCGCCGCGCGGGAACACTACCGGTACATCAACGAGCAGAGGAAGGTCTGCAGATTCAGTTCCAGTAGTAGACGCGTCGCTTCCCTTTATGGCCGGCAAGACACTGCAGGTCACCGTTACTGGGTCAAACGACTGAATAATGCCAGGCATCGCTACACGGATCTGGTTAGATATGGAGTCGGCTATTGCCTGAGCGGTCTGCTGCTCACCGCCGATTTGGGACTGAGTAGGAATTGGCATAAAAACTCCATAAAAAAACCCGCACAAGGCGGGTTTCTTCTTTGAATTTGGTTGTTTTTCGTTTACTTAACTTTCACGCAGTCGTAAGTGGCGTACTGCCGCGGTGCGTTCATGCTGGCCTGTAGCCATTGAGCGTTGAGAGTGGCTTTGCCGTCACGCCCAATAAACTCCATTCCAACCCATCGACCAGGTTGATCGGTAGCCATGCGCCACTCAATTTTGACATTGTTGTAGTCATCTTTAGCTTTCAGAAAAGTTATTTTTTGTGATTCTGGCTTCGCGCCATTAATTCGTGCTAACCCGTCATTTGCCCAGTGAACTTTAAAATCACCACACTGCGAATCAGCCAATGCCTGAAAAGAAACCAGCGTAGCAGCAACAAGGACAATCCTGAAAATAGGCTTCACGTTCAACACCTCAATAATTGGTTTTCTGTATAGCCGTCTGACTGACTAGGTCACGAGCGCCACGCGCAAAGCACATCAAATCCATGTACCACGCCTGACCTCTGGTGTCGCCAGTATAGTCGATAGCTTTGACGATATAAACGCCATCTGTTGCAATACTGGCTGCCTGTGATGTTGTGCCAGTCAGCACACGGTTGCCGTTATCATCCGTTTCAGAAATCCGACCAGGTGATTGCGCTATCTCACCGGTGCCGAGTGCGGTGCGATATACCGATGCCTGATCCAATTGAACGAGACCGTTAATGCGGATATTCGGATTAATAAGGCAGCGCACGTTTACTCCGGCCCCCATAGTCTGCTGAGGCATACCGATCAAGCCCGTGTCCGCATTCAGGACAATAGCCTCATGGATGTATTTATCCTCCGGCACCATCTGAACCTGACCATCCACCAGCTGCCACGTCGCATTGCATTGCTTTGCGATATTGTCCATCACGTTACGCGAAGCGTTATAGAGCACCCGACCGCGGGGAAAAACGGTTGTCGGCATGTCACCAGTGATCCCTTGAGTAACGCCAAACGCATTGAAACCCTGCATGGTAACCTGGTGCAGGTCTGCCACCGTGTAGCCGGCGGCTAATGTGGTTTTGGTTCGTGCAAACAAAAAGGCTTCATGGTCACCAATGGCCTGAATGAGTACCCATGAGTCCGTGATGTTATCCTTCCCGGTCACCGTAAAGCGAATATCACCATCGAATATCAAACCAAAGTTCTGACCGTTGGACTGCCCAATCTGATCACTTTGAATATCCTGAGCGACGCCGAGTTGACTGGCATCAACGGCTGGCGCAATTCCGTCATACCCGGCGATGATCCGGATTTTAGAAAACTCCTGCCCGAGTATTTTGTTCGTGGTGTCGGTCGACAGGTTATAAATCTTCACCTCGGCCACGCGCGGCCACTTCGTGTCTGCCCACTGAATATGAAACGTAACTTTAAAATCGGACAGAGAAACGCCCTGACCGTTCTGGTCTAAAAGCTGCAGTTCGAAATGGCGCATCCAGTTAATAGACATGTTTATTCCTGTACAAAGGCGAGATGGCTTGAAGTGCCGAGATTGGTTTTGGTCGGGTCATCCGGTGCGCCGTTATCAGTGACAACCACCAGCGCCCCATTGATGCCCAGTTGAGGATATTGTTCCAGTAAATTGGCACCGGTAACTAACGGCACGCCGGTCAGTAAAGCGACTCCTCCGCTGTCCTGAACATCCATGATCCAGCCGGCGGCATCACGCCAAATAATTCTCAGCGTGTAAGTCGTATCGCCAAGCAGAATCCGGAATTGCTGGTTATCTGGCGATAACGGTATTTCATTTACCTGCATGCTATCCCCCAAAGGATGACGTGATCCCACTGCCTAATTTACTGAGCAATGACTCATTAGGCGGCGTCAAAGACTTGTTACCAGTGTTCTGTACCGCAGAGGTGCTGACACCATCCTGCATTTCCGACTTATCGGCGACTGATACGGTCTGGGTCTGAGTCATGATGACTTCACGCAGCGTCAGCGTGCATTTGAGTACGTTCTCGCTGGTTTTGTCGGTCATGACTTCAATGGCGCGGACCAGCATGTTTATGTAGGTTCGTTTCCCCGTTACCACGTCGAACGGTACGCGTGAGGCTTGCAGATTCAGTAACTCCTGATAGGTCTCCTGAGGGCTCAAACCAAGTTTCAGGCCGATAGAGGATGTATCCACAAAATCCAGAAGGGAACCGCCGCCAGCAAAGCCACACTCCATCGTGACCTCACTGGGACGCTTATAGGCATGATCGGCTACAAAACCCGACGCGCTGGTAGTGGTTGGCTTTTCAACAGGGTGCTCGGTTATCTCGAGGGTATCCGAGTGTTTTTCTGACTCAACCACGCTGGGTATAAGCAAACCAATACGCCGTGATTGCTGGCGAAAAATTGCTGAGAGAATGTCCATTAGCCCGGCACCATCGGTAGTTGTTGAGTTAGCTGTGAGTTGACGCCTTTCTGATGATCAACGGTGAGCCTTGCGGCTTCGCGAGGGTCAGAAACGCCATGAATGTTAATGGTTGTCTCTTGCTGAATACTTCTGGATGTGCCGCCGCCAACAGCCGCACGCACAAGCTCACCGGGATAAGGATTCCGCCCGTTCTCATGATGAATAATTCCGTTCATGAGGGATGACATTATTTGGGGGTCTTTGAGATTTAAGACTGCATTGGGTGCCACGCCCAGTGACTTTGACAACTGTGCAATATAAGCGCCCGTATTATTCTCGTTACCAGGAGCCCAGGTAGATATGATGTCATTCAACGTCTGGAGCCGCTTACCCGTTGTTTTTCCCTCAAAGTAACGCATCAGTTGGTTTGCCATAGCCTTGAGACCGTCATACGCAGAACTGAATTTGGCGAAGCGTCCCCCCGGCCTCTCAAGCTCAGCGCCAGCCTGACCACGATAATCGATATTCCCGGGATTGTTATTGCGAATACCCCGAGGGGAATTAGCTGACTGAGCGTGCTGCTCTGGGTCGTCACTTTCACCCATAAACCACCGGCCGACGCTTCGCGGGTCAAAGCCCAGATTATCCTTAACCCAATCGGCACTTTTGTTGGCTCCATCCGTTACCGTTGGCAGTGCATCAGGCTGATCCTGCCCCTGAGCCATCAATTTTTTACCGATACTGTAGGCTTGCTTCCAATTCCCATCTTTCAAGGCATTAACAAGGTCGCCAATCATCGACATCATTTTGCCGAACTCGCCGAATTGCTTCGTCAGGTTCTCGATGTCACCTTTTAGCGTCCAGTTGCTCAGATTGATGTTGAGGAGTTTTGCTACTTCAAGCCCGATGTTTTTGATGGACGTTTTAAGCTGATCCATTGCTTTGAGGGCAGCATCTATTTCTGGCTTCCACTTGCCCCAGTCAATCAGGCTTTTGCCACTTTCTTTCCATGTCTGATAATCATCCCACAGCAACCCGATAGCTAATATCAGGGAGGTAATCATGCCAATCGGAGAAGAAAGGAATGCCGTATTCATTAAGCGCCAAGCCACTAGCAGCCCGCCAAACAGCATGATGAGTTGTTGCGTTACTGGATCCAGTTTTTTAAACCAGCTTATAACGTCTCCGACGGCCTGACCGGTGCGCCATAAAACACGAGTAATGGCATCGCCAGCAAAAAGAATGCCCTTGATCACCTTCATCAATACGGCTTCAATTTTGGGCCAGTTATCCAACAACTGTTTCCGTAAAGAATCAATGCTGCCGGCCAGACCACCTGCAAGGTTAGACCCGATTTTATCCCTCGCCTGACCGAGCGTGGCAGTAAGGCCTCGCATTGAGGTCATGAAGGTATTGGATTGCTTCGCCGCCACCTCGGCATTGAAGCCAATTTTTTTAGCGGTCAGCGCATAATCGGAGCTGAATTGCCCAAGCCCACGACGTATTGCCATCAACGTATTTTCATCAATGCCCAACGTCTGTGCATACTGTCTGGCGCGATAGTACGACATGCTGTTGAGCTTTTGGCCGACACCCGTAAATATGGATGCCGTATCACGCATTTTTCCGCTGACGTCACGAGTCTGAACGCCCAGGCGGTTCAGGAAACCTTCCGCACCCGGACTGTTGCGCATGAAGCTCGCCAGCCCTTCGAGTGAGGACATGGCAGATTCAGCACTCGCACCCGTTTGAGATGCGGCGTAACCCAGTGCTTTAATGCCTTGCACACTGGCACCAGTGCGCTGGGATGCCCAGTAGACTTTATCCAGGCCATTAGCGATTTGCGAAGTAAAGCCAACGACGGCCAGTGCGGTTCCTTCCACCACCGCGCCAACTTTCAATACATTCGCTGTGACGCTCTTCAAAACGGTGTCGAATTTAATGGCGCCAGCCTGATCGATATCGAACCCAAGCGATATCAGAAAATCCTTTATCGTGTCTGCATTATCGCTCATTAGCGGCTCTCCATTTATCTACACGGGATTCGTTGTCCTCACGCATGTCGAGGTAGTCGTTCAGTAAGGCAATGCGGCAAAGGTCTACCGCGCCGCTGTCGAGATCTTTCTGAGAAATGCCGAAAGCCAGTACCGGGCGAAGTATTGAATCCTCACCGCCCGGCAGAGTATTGAACGTTATTCCGCTGGCGGGGTGAGCGTCTCGCTGGTAGGGAGTCCTTGCAAAAAATTTCCCAAAGAGTCAGCCACCACCCGGGCCACCAATTGCAGCATGGTCAGGAGGTCAATATCATCGAAAGCCATTCCCCCCTGTGGGCAGACTGACACCCATGATTTCATGTGCTGACGAGATACCACGGCGAGGCATGGAAACAGAATGGCGTTCACGTCGTCATCACTCATGGCAGAAACCGCATCCGCTATTTTTGGCAGGATGGCGCTCATCGCACCTTCGGTGTCTTTTTCGCTGATCTTGGTCTGTACATTGCGAAAATCTGACACCATGCCAGCCATGACAGGCAATAGTTTGCGTGAAACTTTCAGCTGCTCGAAAACGCTGAGTTTTGCAACGCGATACTGAATACCCTTAATTTCAAATTCCATTGGTTAGAACTCCCCGAGAAGTTGGTCAATCTTGCCGCAATCGAACACCCAGGCAACCGTTCCGCCTTCTTTTGCATTGTTGAAGTCCGGCTGTTTCTGGAATGCACACGAACGCGCTGTAGAAATATCACCGGATGCTGAGTTACGAATAACGATCACGTTATTACCCCATGTTGCTGAGGACTGACTCTGTGCGTTATATGCCAGAGAAAGCTTTTTGTTCACCGGGGAAGTTTTGAGAAGTGTTACCGTAATGCTGCCAGACTTGTCAGCGTGCAGGCTGTGCATCACTTCGCCGTCGGCACCCACGGTCATGGTATTTTTGCTACCGCCCATTGTCTGGGTGATACCTTCTTCGGAGTTGGCTGAACCTTGTCCGAGATCGATAACACCGGTTGGGCCGCTGAGCGACGCGGTTACATCAATAAAAGAATAAGTCGACATTTATCGCTCCTTAGCGAACCACGTTAATCTGAACATCAGCATAATGAATAGCGCCGGCCAACTTACAGGCCACCTGAATAACAGGGGCTTTGCGAGCCTCTCGGTCAGACTGTGCCTGTTGCGCCAGCGGCTGAGCGTAAACGTAATACCCCTTGGTAAGCGTATCGCCCGGCGACAACTGACCAATAGGTCCACCGTTCCACACCCCGGGCGCTACCAGGCCGTTGGTAACAGACTGGTCCATAGATTGTTCAACGTTGGCAAGCAGACGAGTCGCACCAGCATCGGTTTGTGAAACCTTAGTCGTGCTGGTATAGAGCAGGTTGTATAAATTGGTTTGAACGTAGTTTTGCAACCAGTCCAAGCCGTGACGCTCGTCAAAGAAGTCACCGTTTGCCATCACGCCCTGCTGCAAAATTGCCGTATCGTTCGCGTAATAAACGAAAACGTTAGCTTTTTTGGCATCGACCGCGGCAGCCTGCCCAACCGTCAGGGTTTCGTAGGTAATGGTCGGCTCTTGTTTAAACTTCAGAGTGATGGTGGTGTTACTGCCGTTAAAGTTGACAGTAAAGGCACGCCCAAAAGCTGAGACAGCCGCGTACGCGCTGCTCGTTGAATACTGGATAAAAGTGCGTGCGTATTTCCCTGCTTTAAGCATGGAAGCAACATCTGTTGTCGAAGTGCTGTCAACGATGCCAGGTGTAGCGGAAGTCACGCCAAAGACGCGACTGAGACTGGAGGCTTCGATAACTTTCGCCACATTAATGACGTCATCAGCATTCAGTACATCTGTACCAGAGGCAACGTCATCAGCGACCACCAACCCATACCAATTGGTATATTGCAGGCAGGCGTTCACCGCTGCTTCTACAGTTTCGGCCGGGCCAACCTCGGCCGAGGTCAGCGTTTTAGCCCAGCGCCCGATATAGACCTGCGTCGGTTTAGGTGACTGGCTGAAGAACACCAGCCCCGCTTCGTATTCCGGACTGTCAACGCCGAAGTCGTCACCAATGTCTTCAATAGCCGCGTACAGGCGAATACGTTCTGACACAGGGATAACCGTAGACGAACCGAGGATCAGCAACGAACCGAAATTTCGACCAGTAGCCGCCGTAGGCGACATGATCACATCAACGTTTACAACGTTGGATACAGGTAAGCCCTGCGTCATAATTTATTCTCCAAAATAGGTGACCGGTGCTTCCACCAGCGATTTGATACCGTATTCACGGATGATCTTGCGGCGCAGGCGCACCGTCATGTCGTAACGACGAACCCACTGCTGATTGATGAGCTCGGGGAAGGGGATCAACCCTGTACAATCGCCAAGCGAGAGGCCAAGCGTATTGAGTTCCGAGTTGTTCTGAGGAATGGAAATGCCATCGCGAAATCGAGATGCATACGCCATACCGGCCGGACCATAGAACGACGCCAGGCATTCGAATGTCTCATGCCGCCAAAGTTGAGCGCCCTCATCCGTCTGGTTGGTAAACGCTGGGCTGTTATCAATCGGCCAACCAGTGACCCCAAATGCGCACCAGTTGGTATCCACTGATGGAAGTGCAGGCTGGTCTTTCTGCCAGCGCGGCATAACCATTTTCGCGGGTAACCCTGAGACATTGCGCATCCACTGACTCAGCAGCCTGTCGAGTGCTTCGTCATAGGCAGGATCACCGCTAGTGGGCGTTAGCCATCCCGCTTCGGTGCTAGTGTTATTACTCAATGGGGATACCTCCATCAAACGGAAGGAGTTCACAGTGAGCCTGAACAAAACCGGCACCGTAAGCGGTGTACGGATCAACAAAGGTGACGCGATAATCACGATTCTGATACGTCACAATGTCCGCATCTCGCCCCGTCTGGCCCTGCGTCAGCCTCTCAGTGGTCACAATCAGGATTGCCCCGCTGATAACCTGACCCGACTGCATCCGTCGGCTTTCGAGCGAACGGTCAACGGTGACAACCCCAGCGAACTGAGTTTTCACCGCACCATCTTGCCCAATACCGTCATCGTCAACCGTCTGTTCCCGCCTTGTCACCCAGAGATTGAAGTCACAAAGGTCTGGATCAAACAGAACGTCCGTCACATCAAGATTTGGCATTTTTATTCCTCACCACAGAAGTGATCGCGCGCCGGTATTGGCCGGTGTCAATCAGCGGTCTGGCATTCGCGTTGTCAGGAAGGTTTCCGGCTGCACGCCTTGCAAGTTCTTTGGCTGCTCCCTTGCGCCCACGTGCCGCCCGTGCTCTAAGCGTACTTTCTGCAAGAGGCGTAAAGCCGGTGATCGTCATGTAGCGCTTGACGCCATTGGCAGCCACAGTGCCAGCCTGATTCAGCGCGCGTTCAGCGCCAGACATATTCCCGTCGATAGCGGCCAGCACGGCAGCTTTCAACAGCGGAATAGTCTGGGCTTCTACGGATTTAACGCCGGGCTCCAGATGAGGACGTGCAGGAATGTTTTTTGCAGGTGAGCCCTTATCGTTGACGTAGCCGATCCCGGCATTACCAAACGGAATATCATCACGCTGGCTGTCTTCTTCAGGAATGCCAACCAGCACTTCTTTTTTGCTGATCTCCCGAAGTGCATCAAAGATGGCCTGCGTGTTGTCAGCCCGGACAGTAACGCCGCTTTTCATAACTGCCGTCCTCCGGCGCCAAACATCGTTATCAGCTGGTAAAACTCAGCACCGTATCGGGTGTTATTCCAGAAGCCTGCATCAGGGTTAAGCGTCGCGCCGGTGTCATAACTGACACTGACCTTATCCACTGACTTAGAAGACTGGACCCCATTAGTCGATCCCCCTGGCCCACCGACGAGCATGGCCCGACTATCCGCAGCCCACAGCGTCATATAGTGGGCAACGAACAGCTCAGCGAAATACGGGAAAAGTTCTTTTCCGGTGGTGTTTTCACTCAACAGCACATCGGCCAGGTTCAAACGAAACTGGACTTGTGTATCAGGATATTTAGTGGGGTCGGAGAACTGGGGGAAATCGCGGCGGAAATCACTTACCGTTGGAAGGCTTTGATTCTTTGGCATCGCTGGCCCCATTACCGCCGGCTCTCGCTGCGGTCAATTGCGATTGCAGACTGTCGTTTTGTTCCTGCAGCTGGGTCAGACCCGCTTTAAGATCGGCAATCAGCGTATCTTTATCGGAGATCTGCGATTGCAGGCTGTCGATAAGTTCCTGCTGGTCAGTCGATTCATTTACGCTGCCCTCACCCAGTTCGGAGTGCGCCTGAGTAAACCAGTGTGATGCAACCGTTTCAGGCACAGTGTGACGCCCTTTGCCAAACTCTTGGACGGTGGTGTCACTCAGAGTCAGTTTGAAGGGTGTGTGAACGTGGATTGAAACCAGTTTTTCTTTAGCTGCCATTTTACTAAATCCTTTAGGCCCCTTGCGGGGCCGTTCTGGTTATCAGATGCCGTCCACGTAGGACAGGGTTTCTTTGTAGACCGGCTCTACCGCACCGAGTTTGCCGTAATACGTCACAATCTGATAAATACCGCGATACTGCACAGGAATGCTTTGCAGCGGCACCAGTGGGAAGCGGACGTATTTTTTATCATTGGTGTAAGCAACCATGCGGTCTTTTGCACCAACACCACGGCCTTTAAGCCACTTAACCGCACGGATATTCAGGGGAATACCGTTTTGGTGATAAGTAATGGTGTTGGTCTGCAAATAAGTCAGCAATGACTGATTACCTGCAGAAGAAACGATAGTGCTCGCCAGCAGAGAGAATTGTTCTGGTGGGATCAACAGATCTTGCGGAACAACCGAATAACCGGATGCCGCCCAAGCTGCGTCCAGTACGGAGTTGATGCTCTGGCGGATTTCATCCGGGGTAGATACAGCCCATGTTTTGGCTGCGTTATTCAGTGCAACACCGGGCATATTGACTAAACCGCTCAGTCCCAGAGACGTATCACCGACATATACCTGCTCATCGGTGTCCATGTTCCATTTGAGGGACATGCCGTCATATTTTTGGGTGTCGATTGGGCGACCAACCTGTTGAGCGGCCTTCAGCTCAATAACAGTCCAGCCCAGTTCCATACCCCAGAGATTTACAGGATTGCCGCTTTTGTTAATATCGACATTCACGCCTGCAATAGCGGTAGAGTCCTGACCAATCCAGTTCTTGCCATTTGGATTAGCGCCTGTACCAGCCGCGGCAAATGAAGTGTTTGTCCAGCTTGAAATGGTATCTGCGATAGAGACGTCTTCACGTAACTGGATGTCTCGGCTCCACGTGTACCCAACTAATGGCAAATTGAGTGTCTGGTCAAGACGTTCCAACTCGCCAATTAGAAAGGCACCTGAACCGTCTACAGTTGCCTGATCAAAAGTAATCATTCGTTTTTTCCTTAAATCTTCCAGGAGATTTCAGCGTTGCCTTGTGCATCGCCAGCGCCGGTGAACTCTGCGTTTTGCAGCACCACGTTTTTGCCACTTACTGAAGTGGACATGAAGCCACCCAGCGGCACGTTAATGGTCGAATCGAGAGAGACGACCACATATACCGGTGCACCTTTTTTGATGGTGCTGGCATCGAAGCTGGAGCCGAGACTCACCGTCATATATCCGCGTTTCAGTGCATCGCCCGGAAAGTTCTTGTCAGAACCCACCTGTCGAACCATGTCCGGGGTTGATGTAGTCGGGTAAGGACGCACGTAAAAGCCTTTAATCTTGTCGGCAGTATCGCCGTCGGTCAGTGGCACGAAATAACCGTCAGTGTCGTATTTACCCGCAAGACCATAAGCTACAAAGGCGCTGGCGGATTTAAGGATCACAGGCTCAGTGGTTAAATCCTGAGGGCGTGAAATAGCCCCGGCAATGCCTACTGGCATCCGTAAGAGGTATGCTGTCATCGTTAATTATCCTTTGCGGTTAGCCCAGAAATCGGCGTTAGCTTTGTTGATATCGGAGATGCTTGGTGTGCCGATCTGGCGTTGTGCATCACCGGTTTGGGTGCGGGTATTGCGGCCTTTAGCAAGTTCAGAAACGGCAGCAAATGCCATCTCAACAGACTGTTTAGGCAGTTTGCGAATATCTGCATCACCGACAATTTGGCGAACCAGTGCTTTATCCGCAGAGGCTAATACTTCACGTTTGAATGCGGTCGGCTTCACTTTGCGGGTCAGATCGATGCCTGGCATGATGACGTCAGCGCGGTAGGCTGCGTCGCCGGTGATCGTGGTAAGATCTTCATCTTCATCACCGGTAAGCTCTTTGTTCTTACCAGTATCATCCGAATCCGTTGTTTTCCCTTCCAGCTTATCCAGGCGCATCAGAATCGCTTTCGCCCATTCTGGAACATCTGCATCTTCATCACCGGTCTTCAGACCGCCCAGCTCTGGATCCTTATCCGGAAGGGGCTGTTGCGGAGACAGGTTAATGTTGAGATTCACACCCTGTGGAAGGTCTGAATTTTCACCCGTCAAAGATGCTGGCGCTGACTCTGCCAGTTCGTTCAGGGTGTCCGAATCGCCGGTTTTGATTGCACGCTGCATCCGCGTCCACCAGCTTTGTTTCTGAGTTGTTGCCATCGTGTCTTTATCTCCAATTGCGCAACGTAAACCGGCTCTGCCTTTGGGGACAAAAGCCACATGATTTCCGGTGATATCTACCTGTTCAGCTTTCCCAGGCTCGGTTTGTTCATACTCTGCGTCGTAACCGCACGACACTTCCCGTAATCCATCTTCAATAAGCTGAATGGCGTATTCGTCCTTGACGATCAGGTCAGCCAGAACTAAATCAGCCTGGTTACCTGTGCCCTGACGAATGTTTTGCAGGTGTCCCATTGCCAGCTCACGCCAGTTCGTGGGGTTTACAAATTGAATGTTTCCTTCGGCATCTTCTGGATGAAGAATGGTTACGCTCATCCCCTCAAAGGAAGCGAGTGTTGCCGGATGGAATACCTGCTCAGGTGATCGGTTAACGACAATCTCACCAGCTGCATCAGGCGTTAATTTTGGTAAGTCCTGAGCGCTGTATAGCTGCTTACCCGTTCTGGCTATCGGTACGTCTTTACATAACAACGAACCGTCGGCCAGTAGAAAACGGGTCTCGCCTAATCGGCTTTCAAAGAAATATTTCATTGTTCACCTGCTGGAACGCGGGCATAAAAAAGGCCGCCGGATGGCAGCCTGGTGAAAAGTATTAATTGTCTCGATAACGCCCTATTTAACATAAGGGTCATTTAGCGCCCTACGAGATAGGCACTCGTTCAAATAACCACGTCTGAACGGCAAAAGCTGGTCTCAACTCACTGAAAAATTCAAATTTCAGGCGATAACATTTTTTCAACAATTCACGACTATTGAGGTTCAATCAGAACTGGGTGCCAAATCGTTATTTTGGCGTGTTTACTCATTTTCCTGTCAATCATGCCGCTACGCGGATCGACTTCCCGTTTGCCGTTGGTATTCTCATGCCGTCAAGGGTGCGCAGCTGTTCTCCAGTGCGGATAGCCGCAACATTCGAGTGAGGGAATATAACCTCACAGTAGCACCGGCAATTTGGCAGTGCGCCAGCGTGACCGGTCATACCATCCAACGTAGGTGGGTTATCCCAACGAACAAATACTCCTTCCATTTTGGCGTGTGACTTACGTACGTCACCGTCATCAGCGGTTCGCCAGATGTACCCAATCGAACCAATCGAGAGCGCCCTTGCCTGTGTCAGCGCTGTTGATGCGCGGCCTATTTCGGTTCTGGCAATCAAATTAGCTCGGGACTTGGCAACGTCACCCGATGCAGCAATTTCTTTCGCAAATGGCTCAGCGCGGCCGCCAGACACTACAGCTTCGATAGCTTTGTTTTGAATGTCATAGATACGGTCAGCCGCTTCGAGTGGAAGTGACTTAATATATTTGATCTGCTCAGCAACGATAGATTTCATAACCTGCCCTATCGGGGCGTTATCCACCATGTTTCGCAACTCTGAGCCAATCGCCTTACTGTAATCCCGCCACTGTTTTTCATTCTGGCGCGTTACATCGATAGTGAAACTCTCCGCCACCTTGGTTGCCCAGGGTGTGATGATTTCACTGTAACGCTCCAGCGCGTCCATGATTTCAGTGACGCTATCATTTGAACCATCGTAGCGGCCATTTACGATGTCCCCCACGGCTCGCGCTATCTGCCGTAGGCTCGTTCGATATCGGGTCTCCGCTTGGCGACTCCGGTGATTTGTTGTTAAGTTCGCCGATGCCTGGCGGCGGGGTGTCTTCCGCATTCTCAATATCCTCATCGGTGATTGATGCGCCAATGCCAGTAACGTCTGAGGTTTCTCTCAGATCCGTCATGGCGGCCTTCAGTGTCATCAGTCCGTCAGCCAGAGCAGTACTCAGGGCTGTAGTCGTGTTCACTGCTACCGTCGAGCGGTCAACATCCGACATCTGCCAGAGAGGATTGAAGTCAAATGTGAAATCTTCAGGTAATGGCTTGCCCAGCTCTGAGCGGTACATGATGTCCAGAATCCTGCGAAGGCGTGGACGCAAGCGGCGTTCCTGTAATGAATTCACCCGATCGTAATAGTTGGCAAGGTCAGCATCACCAGTAGAGAAACCTTTCGGCGACTGCCCGAACAACCTCACCAGCGGGATTCCTACTGCGCCGCTAATCTGCTCAGCGAACTGAGAAATAATGTCGTCCAATCCGCTAAAGCTGTACTGGTGCGTTTCAAACTTATCTTTTGAGTCCATGAGCGTCATGCCTTCATTGCTCTGGAACTGGCGGATCAGGTCGATGTTCTTCAGTAGGGCTTCGAATGCTGGTCCACCCATCGCGATTATCTCGCGAAGCTTATCAACGCTGTAGGTGCGCAAATGTGCTTTGTAGACTAATTGGGCGGCACCCACGGTCGCACTATCAAACGCGGTCAGCCTGTCCCAGATGCGTTCTATGACAGACATACCCCATTCGTTTTCGGTCATTTTCTGCTGATATGGCAGCGTCACGCCATCGAATCGGATCAACCGGCTGTGATGAATTCGCCACGCTGGAATGCCTGTGCCTGTCGTCACAACGTCGTAAAACTCAGGCTTCCCGAGATCAGGCCCCATCTCTTTAATGCGGCGGGTAAGCACTGGGTTAATCATCCAGCGGTCAAGCGGGAGAATGCCCTTAAACTTGCCTTCACCGATGGTCTCCAACCGTAACGGCGTAAATGGTGCCTGCCCTTCGATCATGATGAAGCCGACCGCGCCACCATAGAGCCGTGACCATTTAAGCGTGTCGTTCAGAGCATCCCAGATCTGAAGTTCATCCATCTGTGATTCGATAATTCCGCGGTCTTTCGCATCAATCTCAGAAGTGATGCGGATACCTTTCCGGGTCATATCATCAGGAATGGCATCAACAGCCTCACCAATCACCCATGACGAGCGATACGACCATTCAATAAGTAGGCGGTTGCGGCTGGTGAAGTTGGCCCGATACGTCGATGCGGAGTGCAGGTTAGGTGTCTGCATACCGACGCGGGCAGCAAAGTTTTCATAGCCGTCTGTCGTGGCTTGCGCTGTCCGCTTAGGTGCTGTCTTATTTCGTGCCATCAGGCCTGTCTCCCTAGCAGCTCCCAGATGTTCAGGGCTGAATTCATTGGCGCGTAGTTGATCATCACCGAATCAGCCAGGTTCGGCGACTTGGTACCGTCTGGCTGTTTGTCCACGTCGATTTTCCCCACACCATTGATGGAGTAGGTTGACTGTGAGAGTTCGATGATGAGTTTGTCTTTGTTCTCCATCTTGCTGCTGATAGAGATAATTTCGTCAGGGTTGTAAGGCATGCCTTCAACGACTGCGCGGTAGGTGTTCTGAAATAACTTGCGCAGGTGCCACCAACTTTGAGGTTTAGCCCGGGCAAAGAAATCTTTGTTCAGGCGTGCTGCCTGTCCATTATCACCGCGCACCGCCTCAGCATCGGGATCGAATACCCCGCCACTACCGCGAAATGGTGTAGCCATAATTAAAGGCCGCCGGGCAGCTTTACGTTGTTCGTTTATGGCTCTTGCATCACCACGCACGCCTGCACCAAGCCCGTCCTCATCGAACCGGAATTCTTCCAGCTGGTCCTCTTCGCAGTAACCGAACACTTTCTCAACTGACTGGTAAATGTCGCTGCCGACGCCGGACCATTCCCTGACGTTCTCCAGCAGGAAACCATGACGAGTGGAAAAGGCGTTTTTGTCTTTGCCTTCATCTGCAACGTCCATCGCGCCCTGACGTTTACCTGTTGGCTGAATGCCAAGTTTGATGTGAGCGTCTACGGCGGCTTGCACCCAATCAGAAGGGATCAGAACGCCTTCAGCAGATGCGTTGTAATTGAGATCAAGCTCCTGAGCAATAACCACCGGATTATCGAGTTTTTCACACTCTTTTCGGTACCATTCGTCATCCTTTCGCGGGTCGCTGCGCCAATGGAACGTGAACACGGGAATTTTCCCGCCGTGGCGCTTCTGTGCGAACGGGTTCGACATTCCGTGAACCGAACTGAGGTCAATGCGACAACGCGTTGTCTGTGATAAGGACGCCTCAATCAGCATTGGACGAGGTAGAAATGCCGATTCATCGACAAAGTACATCGTTGTACGGTCGCCACGCCCAATGTTGTCACCGGCCTCTCCAGTAATGACTGAACCGCTGTCGGGAAACTCTACCCGCATATAAGGCGCGTGTTTTTTATCACTCCAACTTCCACGAAACTCTAACGGTAACATTTCAACGAATTTTCGCGCCTTCCAAAACAGCGCCTTAGGGCTGCCTGTGCTGTCTACGTATTCTTCTTTACGGGAACCAAAGCCGATTACCATCTCTTTATTGAAAAGGCATAAGGTGCAGGCCAGACCTATGGATGTCCAACTAAGTCCCATTTCACGGCTTTTTTCCGTAATGCCGTTTTCCATGTTCTTGCGGCGGTCCATTATCCAATGAATCCACTCTTCCTGTTTGGGGAACAACAGAAACGGAATGGACACCGGTAGACCAAAGTCAAGATTGCGTGGGTCAGTAGTCATACCCCAATCGATAATGAATTGCGCCGGGTTACTCCGATAGAAGGCTCTCAGCGCTGGTAATGTTTCAGGGTTCGCACGGATACGTTTCAACCTCTCCATTCGCCACTCGAATACCTGGTTGTAATCCGGGTTTTTAAAGTCGAACGGGAACGGAATAGGCATTGAAAGCTACTCTGGATAATTGAGAGAAAAAGGGGGCTATTTAACATAATGGACGTTACCCGCCCCACGCTAAGAGCACTCACCACTGAATTCAGGCAAGAGCTTTATTTATCAGGGTTTTCATGGGTGAACGGGACAAAATAGACTGCATAAACAGTGCATAAAAGGCACCTCAAAATGCATAGAGTTTTTATGCTTCGAAGTGCCTATTTTGCACTGTTAACCCATTAATTTGCGGTACGCTTCGGCGGCTTCGTCAGCGGTAAGATTGGTTGTTTGAATTGCACCGCCATTAGGCCCGCTGATTTCGGTTTTCTTCGGTGCTTCCCAACCGCGCATTTCTGCCAGCTGTTTGATGGCTGCTTTCGGATCATGAAGTTTTATCTTCAGCCCATCCTTCCCCGCAGTTAGCTCAGAGATTGCCGCCATCTGTTCGGGCTTCAATTCGTTGGCATTTTTGAATGACCAGACGGACTGAGTAACGGGATTTCCGTCATCATCTTCACCGACAACTTGAGTACCGAACGTCGCCAGGTCAGCAATGGACGTGCGCCCCATTACGCTGAGGCGCTCCATCGCTTCTTCGTACGTCATGATGGCTTCGTTGACAGCTTCGTACTGAATACACTTCAGGAAGGCCTGCACGTTAACATTAGTTAAGATTTGGCTTGCCGATGCTCTGGCCGATTCGTCTGTCTTTGCCTTCCCGCCAGCAGCCTTGTAGGCGTCCGTCTGGTTCTTGCCATTGAGCAGTTGAGTAACGAACTTTTGCTGTAGTTTCGTCAGGGCATCGAAAAGCGCCTTTTGTTCATCTGTCAGCGTCATTTCGACTCCTTGATTCCTACTTAATGAATGTCACTTTCGTTGTGATTAGACGGCGGATCAGTCTGGCCGCTTCACGCTCCATATCCGCAATGGTTTCCGGTGTTGCTGGCTTATGGGCATATTTACGCTCAATGGCGGTTAAAATATTGTTCACATCTGCATTTTGAGGGTGGATGATTTCAACGTTTAATCTGGACATTCAAGGCCTCACTCACGCTTAAGGACATCCAACGTTCACAATGCCACCATGTACCATGATGTTGTTTTTTAGCTCGCCGCTTTTTGATGCTCCACCTGCCACCGCTTCTTCAGACTCTTCTTCATAAAGTTTCAAATAAGCAGCCCTTACTACTTTAACGATGGTGTTCGCATGCTCTTGATTACGTTCGTCAAATATCCGTAGGCTAGAAAATTGCTGTTCAATAACACTCAGTGCCGAAGCTTGAACGTGCTGGGGTAACCCTTCAAATTTGCGAATCATTTAGAATTTCCTGCTAGGTAGATGAATATAATCCTCGGAGACGCCGTGACCGACCACCGATGATTCATTGTGTTTATTCTGTCAAAGGCACTCTGTGAATGCCTTTTGCAGAACTTTATAAATACTTTTTAGCCAACTCTTTCAGCTCGTCTTTTGCAGCTTCGCCTAACTGAGCGACACCGCTTTCAACGAAGCTCAGTGCTGCGTCGAAATCAGCTACGCCTGTTTTTACTTCTGCTGCCGGATTGGGTGCTGGCTGTACGACGACTGCAACTGGTTCTGCATTTGCATCTACTAATGGTTCGGACATTGTGCTTTCCTCTGGAGTTTGTGTGCCGGCCTGAGCCGCAGGTTTGATCTCTACGTTGTAATAGATGCTGATGAGCCATGTGAGAAAGCGTTTAATCATTTCTGTCTGGCCTCTTCGATTTGCTTAATGCCGGAAAGCTGGGCGTTGCAGTTTTGCAGGTCAGTTAGCAGCAATTCATTCCACTGCACTGATGCCCCATATGTAAGCGGGTCACTTGGTGGTGGTGATGGCTGGCATAACTGGAGAAGGCTGGCTGGTATTGGCGTTACCGGTACCTTTACGTACTGAGTTGTAACGGTCGAGCACCCGGTCATTTGCGCGAGCAGGCACAACAACAGGAGCGCAAGCATCGCCCGTAAGAGCATCTTTGATGTCATTCTGGGCTGCCTGTGAGTCCAATGTGTTCGCATGCTGCTCATTCAAGGTTGCCCCTGCGATAGTGTTGAAGATGCTCACAGACAAGGCCTGAGAATTGGTGATGAACTCAGCCTGATTCTTGGCTTGGGTAGCCACTGAGATTTCTGACTGCTGGCTGATGGTCTTGCCGTAGTAGTGGAATGCCGCCCACATCAGGATGGCGATGACCATCAGTATCAAAGCGGTTAGAGCAACGGCGATCTTATTTACCATGCTCACCTCATCATGCAGACTTCGCGCTCAACTTCGCGCCTGTTCATTAGCCCCTGCCATTTCTTTCCACCGGCATATACCCAGTTACGCATTCCATCACACGCTTTTTGGTACCGACCGGAATTTAGGTCTTTCAGCAGCGTGGACTTCTCAAAGGCGCTGATGCCAACGTTGTAGCTGAAGGTGATAAGTGCGGCCTTCTGGTATTCAGATGCTGGTACTTTTATTGACCGATCAACAGAACGCGCAAAGGGTTGCAGGTCTTTATCCAGCATCACTTTGCACTCTGCTTCGGTATAGGTTTTGTTGCGGATAATGTCGCTGCCAGTGTGTCCGTAACAAACAGTCCAGACTCCGGCGACATCCTGATAGGGTTTGTATTCAACGCCCTCAAGAGGTGGGATCATGACCGTGGCTATTGCCAGCGCACCACCACCAACCGCACCAATAATCTTTTTGCGTAGTGCTGGTGAGATAGCCATGTCAGTCCTCTTGCGGTGGTGTGGTTTGATAGCCACGATTGAGAGCGGCTTCGTAAGCCTTTGTCTGCCGGTTCTTGTAATAAACGTTAACCAGAAAGGTAGCGATACCGATTACCACACCGCTTATTACTGCAACCTGGTTCCAGTCGAGGTCATGTATCCACTGTGACACACCGCCTCCGCATACAAGTGTCCCGGACACGCAATAGCTCATTACTGATGCGATTTTGTCGGGCATAGATTTAATCATCCGATCACCTCCCAATTAAATGGGCTGTGCTTCTGTAGTCATAGGGAATAGAGCCGCGACCGCATGGTTTCATGAGGTTGAGGTGACTGATTGGCCGGGCTCTAAAACGTGAAAAGCCAGCAAAATGCGAGCTTAGAAAGCGGTACGGCGGAAAGCGTAAGAAGCAACGCCTTTGCGCCCTAAATCACACTCAATGGTGTTTTGTTCCAAACAGCTGAATCCCTGCTCTGCAAACCAGCCTTTGATGCCTTCATCAGTGAAGTACCAAATATGCTCGTCTTTGCGGAAATGATGAGAACGGATAATGTCGCCGGCGTCAGTGAAGATAGGGATCGAAACGAAAACAAATCCCGTCGCCTGTTGCACTGCCAGTTCGGGCTCATCGATGTGCTCCAGAACATCCCACATTGTCAGCGCCAGCCACTTATTCGCGTAGAGTTCTGCGTAAGCTCCTCGTTCGTTGAGCCATGCAATGCCAGCCGGGTTAACATCGAATCCCTGTGTGTCCGGACGAGATGCCACGAACTGCCCAGCACCGATGCCCACATCAAGCACGGGCCCACGGTAATGGCGTTCCACCAGTTGAATTCTCGCTTGGGTCAATGCATGCCCCGCTTCGGTATCCGCCATTTTCTGATATCGAGAAAAGTATTGCTCATCGTATGGCCGTGATTCAGATACCGGGTAACGCCCGATCCCCAGCTCGGGAAGGAATACCAGCCCGCTGTTCAATTCTTGATAAAACGACTTCATTCAGCCAGGCCTCAAATTTTGATTCGAAGTTAGAAATCCGTCTGTCGCATTGGTGATCCCACGCTTCACAACGGCAATAATTATCCGGGATAGCCCAACCCACGCAGCGCAAGTCCATATCGGGATCGGTGACAATCTCTGGCGCGTTATGCCCACCACGTCCACCAGCCACAACGTAAACAGGCGTTTTGTAAGCTATAGCCGCCGGTAGAGCCCACCCCACTGGGCTAACGACAACGGCGGCGTGCTCAACCAGACGCATAAGTTCTTTTATGTCGAGTTCACCAACGTGCAGTTTCAGGTCGGCTTCAGGTTCATCACCCACCAACCACTCTTCGCCCTCCTTCAGATCGGCCACGCTGATCACAAAGAAGTTCTGACGCAGAATGCGTGAAGCCTGCACAAGATAGTCAGGGTCTGGATTGCGGGAATCGCTGCGCCATTCAGAGCGAACGGTCGCTGGCCGTATGACAGCAATGGGCTTTTGTGCCGTAAATAGCGGCAACCCGAATGAAGGTAAATCCAGTAACGCGGGGTCAACCCCGAACTGTTTACGCATGGCGTCAAATATTGATCCACGCGCCAGATCTGCCGGCCCGTAGAAAATTCGCTTTGTTTGTCGCGGTGACGGTGGCGGATAGAAAGTCGCCTCGCTCTGCATCTCGTTTTTGCGCTGAGTCCTGAGCGTGGTATCGCTTCGAACTGGTTTTATTGGCAAGTCTTCATACAGTTCAGGCCATGACGTTTTAACGTATGTACCCGCTGGTAGATTTTTGAGGAAAGCTCGCTGATAAATGGTGTCACCCATCCCCAGCATGCCCTCAATGAAAATTGGGGGATTCAACATGTGACCTCACGTAACGCAGCCTCAAGAGATAAACGACGAAAGAATTTAAGCGTCGTCTGGCGGCTGCTGTTGATAATGTTCACGCACCCTGGAAGTTCATGCGCCAGCCGTTCAAATTCTCCTAACCATCGCGTGACATTATCTGTCGTCGGATTATCCAGGCTGGTGTGATCTCCGTGCCAGTGGCTACCGTTTGCAATTGAGCAATCGAAACCCAGCAAGATGATGTCTCTGAAGCCGAGCCAGTGAGCAAAGAGAATCGCCCGTTGTCCGGAATTGAAGGTATCGCCCGTATCCGTCGGGAAAAGGTTTACCCCATGTCGGGTATGAGCTCGACTGTTGCACGACCAGCGCTGAGGCTTTTGTGGGAGGTTCTGGATATTGATATCCCACCAGCGCAAATCACCGGCGTAGATGTAGGTGCAATCCGGTATCGCTTGCCATGTTGAATTAACAGTGATGACCGGCAAGCCTGAACTGGCAACCAGCGAACAATCAGCAGCATTCAGCGACGGGCCAGAGGCGCAGATAATGACAACTGACATTTTTCTTTCGCTCCCAAAAAAAAGGCCACGCAATGCGCAGCCTCTAAGAGTTGTCAGTTAGTGTCTGGTGACACAATCACGGCTCTGATATCGTTAAATCGCCAAAAGTAACCACATCAGATAGAAGGAATTATTTATGAGTAAGGTCAGCTTTAAATGCCCTGGCTGCGGTCATGATTTGGTCGTACGCAGCGGCGTCGAAATCAAGGATACAGACGACATCGAGGGGACCACCTGCACGAACTGCAACAGAACCATTCTCAAAGACGACATTGTTAAGCAAGCCAGAGACCATGCTGAGAAGCTCGTCAGAGAAATGATTGGAAAACATTTCAAGTAACCGATTCAATTTCTCTTCAATCAAGCTGGTGTCCACTGAAATGGATGCCAGCATTTTATCGATAGCCATTGAACCTCCAGAAAGCAAAAAACCCCGGCAGGTGCCGAGGTCTTGAATGTTTTAATAAGCGCTCATCTACAGAAACGCCCATGATTTAGAGAAATTACGCCAAGTTCGGACAAAATGCAAGACTTAATATCAAAAGTGTCTTTATGATCCCCGATCACACTATCTGCTTGTGATTCGTTGGAATATCGCATCAGCGTGACTCTCTTCCTGCTCGCATTTGGTCACCAGCGACTCATACAGCGGACGCCAGTTACGATTCCATGTCCTTTCCTGCAGGTCAGGCAGCAGCGCCACAATCGCTTTGTAGGCCGTTGTACCGGGTGTCCGTTTGAATCCCCTGCCCGCGCACCGATCACAAGTCTTATCGACCGGAATACCGAGAAGGTTTGATTTCTCCAGGTCACGCACGCGCCCGGTGCCATTACAGCGGCAACGATGCGAGATTGTCCCCTTCCCGTTGCAGGTCTGGCACAACTCCTTCACCGTCTGGGTTTCAGAGACCTCCGGAATCTTCATCTCACCATCAGCTCCAACGTAACCGGCATATTTCACAACTTCACGTTTTACCATCAGGAAACCAGCGCCAGCACAGTCATTGCAGGTGCTAACACTTCCCGCCGATTTGCAGTATTCCGCATAGGCCATCTTCGCAAGTATCACCATGCAATGCGCCATCCGGCGGCCAGCTGCTTTACCAACGTGCTTGCCGGCGTTCTTCATGGCGTAAACAGAAAGCCGTTCAATGGTGCGCTGACCGTCCTCTTTGCTGATGCCATTTTTACCGAGGAAAGCGCCCATTCCGAAAGATGCCTGAGATTCTGCCATACCCAGACAGGCGGCGAGATCTGGCCCCGTCAGAGAATCTGAGGCCGTTGCTGGCGGCACGTTGGTGAACGTTTGGGTTTTAGGGTTGAACTGTTTGAGCGCGTTTTCGAGTTTCATTAAGCGGCCACCTTCTTGTAATAAATTTGCTCTCTTACCTGGTCGCCGTTGATAATGAGATCGTTAAAATCACCATTGTCAGGCCACCGAATACTGATTTTTAGCAAGTCATTTTTTGCATTAAGGTTAGAGCGGGCACAGGCGAATGCTGCTGCCTGACCAGTAGCGGTATGTACGTCCATATCAGCGAAAATGACGAGATGCTGCACGCCAGCCGGAACCCTGAACTTTTCCATAAATCCGGCGTTGATAACCGACCAGGTGTTCACTCCGTAAAGCTGCTTGCAGGAGAGAGCAGTCTCGATGCCTTCTGCAATACCTAACGTTGATGCAACCGGGAATAACCGGATCGCCACGGATACCGCGTGTTCCAATACGTTTTTTTCCTGTAGCGCCCTTTGCTTTTTGGCAACATCAACATCGGCCTTCTTATCCCCGTCCAGCAGCGTGCGGTGCAGATAACAGAGATTGGCTTTGTTGTCGGTTGCCAGCGACCAAAGCGCCTGATAGACACCGCCTGTCCCTGCTTTCTGGTTCGGGCAGTAACGAATTGCGTCAGCAGAAGGCATCGTGTTGATACCGCGCTTATTCAGGTACCCTTCTCCCAACGTGCCGCGCAAAGGTGGCATGGCGGAAAAGTGGCGAAGAATCCGATCCCGTTCCGCTGAAACGTCGCTTTCAAGTTTTTTTGCGGGGACCTGACTCCGGTCAAACGTGTTACCAATGATCCGGTCAACCTCGTTATAGAGCGTTCTGATATCTTTTTTCTGCGTTTGAACAAGGAGGTTCCACCCGTCGCCGGTACCACAGCTACAAATCCACCTCCCGCGCCCCTCAAGGTCATCGCAGCGATATTTGCCTTTCTTACCGCAGCATGGACACTCCCCCTTAAAATGCATTTTCCCAGTGACTGGTGGCAGGCCGTAGTATTCGAAAATATCCGGCCAGCGCCCGATCACCGCCTCAGTCGTTTTCATCAGGCGGCACCCCGTTGCTTGCTGTAAGAAATAAATTTAGATTTGATGAAATTCCATACCTCGGGCCCGGTTTCCATTGGAAAATCAGACAGGCCATTCGGCCATTCACCGAATTTGTCTTTGTACGTATGGGCGCACCAGCCGTCAGAGAGCGGCTTACCCTTAAGACTACGCTGGCGCTGGTAGTGCTTAATTTGGCTCCACCACGCCTGCTTATCTGTACGCGTATAGATACGAGTTTTACGACTCAGACGTTTCAGTCCACGTGACGCATCAGTATCCACATCCTCACCACTGAGCGGCTTGAAGCCACATTTTGGACAGACATATACCCCAGCGGCCTTCATGTAATGGCACTGTGGGCACTCTTTGGGGGTCTTATCCTTCTTCTCGGCTGCTTGTGAGCTGGCGCTGGCTTTCATGCCGTCGCTTTTACCTGATAGTTCCTCATACTCGATATCATCGGGATAGCCCAGTCGGTGAATGCTGCCGGAGTGGTCGAAGATTTTGCAGTAATCTTTGCCAGGAGCAGTACGTAATCCTCGACCCAAAGTCTGCAACCACCGGATCTCTGACTTGGTTGGGCGGGCGTAGATAATGCAACGAACATCGCTGTCAAAGCCGGCAGCCAGGACACCAACGTTCACAATGATTTTGGTTGCCCCCTGTTCGAAGCGGTGAATGATCATCTGGCGGTCATCAGGTGGGGTGTCATCAACCATGATTTCGGCTGCTACGCCTGCGCGATTAAACTCCATCGTGATGTAAGCTGCGTGAGATTTATTCACGCAAAAACAGATGGTCGGGCGGTCTTCACCGTTCTCCAGCCAGTTTTTAACGATGTCACCGACCAGCTCAGCACCACCCATAATTTCAGCAAGCTGGTCTTCGTTATAATCTTTACCAAACCCTGCAAGGCTGCTGGTTTTAACCCCCTTAAGGTCTGGTTTAGTCGGAGCGTAAAATTCGTACTTACTCAGGTCACCAATGCTGATCAGCTCCTTCATGGTGGTGGGTTTTACAAGCTTTTCGTAGTACTGGCCCATCCACGGTGCAAACGGCGTACCAGAAAGACCAATCACCTTGATACCTGAGTCGCGAATAACCTCAAGCAAGCCCCGCCGCTTCATGTGGGCTTCATCGACGATCAGCAGGTCGATATTGTCAGGGAATTCACGGCGGATCAGCGTATCGGCTGATGCAATTTGGATCAGCCGTTTTGGGTCATGGGGCTGGTAGTCGCGCCAGATGTAACCAATCTCGTGCTCAGGCAGCCCGTACTGCACAAAACGTGTTGCAGTCTGACGAACCAGGGTGAGGTATGGGGCAACGAACATGACACGCTTGCCTTGCGCAATCATTTTGTCAGTCAGATAAGCCGCAAGGAATGTCTTACCGTAGCCCACTGGTGCCGAAACCAGGAATGTGCGATAGTTATTCCAGTCGCTGTGCAGCATTTTGATGCCTGTGACTTGCTTAGTTTTTGGTTGAAAATTCAGCATGCTTTAGTTCCTTTGGATTGTCGGGCTGATACCTCCCTCAAGGTTTCACGCCCGATTTTCTCCAGTGTCTCCTCGCTCAATGCCTGTGCTGCATCCGCAAAGTTAATCACCTGAGCCGTTTTTCCGTTCATGCAGTGGTAAGTCGCTTTAGGCATATTCCAGCTACGACCGCCCCATGCGTAATCGGGATTCACTGCGAACATCCCCTTCTTGTGCCTGACCAGACCAACTGCTGTAAGTTCTTTTGCTGCCCGCTCTACTGTCCTGACTGATTTGGAAATCTTTGCTGCCATCTCTTCGTGAGTCGTCAGCACCCGGCCTGTGCGCCAGTCGGCCATATCAAGCAACTCCCAAAAAAGCATTTGGCTTGCTTCGCTAAGTGGCGCCAGCTTCCGTCCCAATTCAGCCAGTTTGAACATTCGAATGAATCCTCCCACTCGACCTCCTAAGTCATTGATTTATAACAACCCGACAACAGGTGTCGGGATAACCCGACAAAGCTTGGTATTTTTTTTCTCGCAACTTATTGTTTTCCTTGAAACTTTTAAGTCGCCTTCTCCTTGTCCTTAGGTGGAGTACTCGTAGACTCGATCCGCCGTTGACCTTGACCTGATGTTTTTGGGGTTTAGCCCTGTGAACACCTCACCATTTTTTCACTTGCCAGAAACACATTCCCAGACTGGTGATTCCTGAAAGCCTGCATTCCTGCCGCTATTCCCGATCCTGCTGGTAGTCCTCGGTTCAGGCAGCTTTTCCAATCTGGGCCGGTGTACTGGCCAGTGGCGGTTTTTCAGCTAAGCCCATTGCCGCTTTGTGATACCGTTCGACAAACAACCGGAGCCGGGTATTGGCCTCATGTCGCGCTCTGTTCTCCTGTCGGTATGAGACCAGCTCACGATCCCAGGCATCCTGATAAACTTCGGAGTACTTCACGGCAATCATCTGCCGCATCGATGGTGAAATTTTGACCATCTGCTCTTGAATCCACACAGAATCGGCCTGACAATATTCGTCGGGCATAATGGTTCTGGTTGGGTTAGGCATGGCTAATGCCTTTTGGGTGAGGAAAGAGGTCAGGAAGGTCTGGCCTGATTTGATGAGCAAAAACTTTTCCGTTGGCTGCATGTACAATAGCCATAACATAGTCAGCCTTTACCCTGCGGCCATTTAACCAACGGAATACTGCGGGTTGCGATACTCCACAGGCACGCGCCAGGGCAGCTTGTCCCCCGGCCTCTTCTACAGCTGTTTGAATATGAAGATTCACCATTGAACTTACCATAAGTTATTGCCACAAACCTCATGGTATCACTTGTATAACTTTTTGCAATAACTTAAGGTATTTGAACGCATATAACTTAAGGTATAGATTGTTCTCATGAAAACTTTTGCTGAGCGCCTAATGTGGGCAATGGAACAGGCGGGAATGACCCAGGCGATGTTGGCTGCGGTTGTTGGGACTTCCCAGCCATCAATCTGGAAATTAACGACTGGAAAAACCAATACCAGCCGCAAACTGGTAGAAATAGCTAATGCCTTAAATGTCCGTCCAGAATGGCTATCTACTGGGAACGAACCTATTCGACCGGAGCAATCGACATCCTTATCCGAAAAAGATGTAAAACAAGATAAGCCTAAGACGAACGTCATTGTTTGGGATGATGACACCCCATTACAAAGTGATGAGGTTGAAGTGCCTTACTTGAAAGATATCGAGTTAGCTGCTGGAGATGGGAGCTACTGTGATGAGGACTACAACGGCCTAACCATGCGGTTTTCCAAAAACGTACTTCGCCGTGTTGGCGCTAACACTGATGGTTCAGGGGTTTTATGTTTTCCTGCCAGAGGAAACAGCATGGAACCCATTTTACCCGACGGCACGGATGTCGCTGTTGATTGCAATAATAAACGCATAGATGATGGCAAATTGTACGCGATAAACGTGGATGGCCTTAAAAGAGTTAAGGCTCTTTATCGGCGGCCTGGGGGCAAGGTAGTCATACGTAGCTACAATCGCGAAGAATTCCAGGATGAAGAAACCTCCGAAAAAGATTTAGAGATCATAGGGCGGGTTTTCTGGTACTCGGTAGTGCTCTAAGTACAATGAATTCAGCTTCAGAACCGGCTTTTGAGCCGGTTTTTTTTTGCCTAAAAATCATTGTATCTTCCGAATATAAAAAATAATACCTTTTGCATCAACGCCATAATGCAATAAGTTATTATTTTATAACTTATGGTATTGCAATAAGTTAATTCATGACGTACCTTTAGCTCATCGGCAAACAACGGAGCCAATGAGATGAGCGATACACCACACAATATTCAAACAACTTCCTTCGATATTCATCAAAAGCTCAAAGCTGCCGGTTCTGAATTGAGCTATTTCATGCCCGTATCAAGCCATAACGAGAATGCAACATACGTTTTGTTCACCTCGTTGTTCGATGTACCTGAATACCAAATTTATGAAAGAAATGAATTCGGCTTCGTCCTTGTGGATTTCTTTAACACATATGAAGAAGCCTGCGCCCATGCTAAAGAGATTTTAGACAAATCTCCAAAACTTAAAGATTCAGTTTGCTTTTCCAACAAGTAAACAAATTAATCCAAAATAAATTGCGGGAAATACTCATGCCTAATATAGCTGATTTGATGATAGATATTGATGGTAAAAAGTTAAGTAACGACGAATACCAAGCACATGCTAATAACGCATCGAATGGCATTGATTACATTGTTTGCGGTATGAAGTCTGTAGCTAATTTGATGTTCTGGGCGGCAGCAAATGAAAATTACGCTGATGAAAAAACCGATATGCAGAACATTGGTTTCTTAATTTCTGCGAATATGTCGTTTTTAGAAAAAATGCTTGAGATTGAGTCATGCGCAAACTTCAACTTAGATAAGGCGAAGTAAAATGAAAAACAATCGTGGTAATTCGACTCTGGGATCAACGCCCGTTAAATCCCAGAGTCTGACCTTAAAAAAAACCTGCGCCAGCGGATTAGTTATTAAGGCTGATACTGATATTAGCACAAGTGTATTTCTGTTTGCATCGCTTAAGCGTTCTGATTCGAAGGCAAAGCCCGTCATGATCCGCATCCAGGCATTCTCTGAGCATGAAGCTCGTCGGGAACTGGTTCAGGATTACATCCTGTCTTTAGCGGCCCGCCTGCCAAATAAGGAGTTCGCTAATGTCGCAAATTGATTGCTCAGCAGCTGAGGATGCACTTGAGAAAATAAAAGCACTTGCAACCGCAGCTGGTTTTCTCAATAACAGTGCCGAGCAACTTGATTTGATGCTTGGCATTCTAGAGGTTATTTCACAAGCTGCTGCCGAGGGGTTAAAGAAACATGTCGCGTGATATCACTTTAGAACAAGCCGCTGAGCGAGCCTCTCAAGCTGAAGTAATTCTAATGATGTTGGAGAGTTATCCGCATCAATTAGAAGACAGTGAATTACTGGCGATTGTTTCTTTATTGAAACGCCTTACAGGTAATGTAGCTGCATGGTTGATTGAGGAGAATGCTATGCAAGGGGTGAAAAAATGATTGCTCTTTCATCCGTTCAAATTGAACCAAAGCGTAATACGGTGATTACGTTCCCTCGCGATACAAAAGGAAGACTAATTGCAATAATGCCTGACGACACAATGACCGGAGAAATTGAATGTCGTTCAACTATTATTATTGACAATAAGAACCAGAAGTATTTAGAAGATGGAATTTTCGCTTTCTACATCGACGGTATATTTATGGTTAAGCGTCTTCAATTTTTACCTGATGGGATTTTAGTTTTACCGAATAATAAACATTATCAAAATTGGAAAATTGAACCATTAGATAAATGCGAACTAGTAATTATTGGCCGAGTGGTTATTAGCCTTTCAGAAAGAACGCATTAATATACAGAACCACTGAATACACAAAGCAGCATTGAGAAAATACGAAATTTAAATACGGCCTAACGGTCGGGGAAATCCGCATCATAAAGGCCAACATCGGAGTATTAGCGATGAGTATTAACGAAAAAGTATCACCACAGCAAAAGATTGAACGATATCGCCAGCGCCAGGCTGCTGCGCGTTATGAAGCAATGATCCAGAAAACAGGGAGCAACTGCGTTCTGGTGAATCTGCCCGACGGAACTTTAGCGACTGTTGAGTTAAGTCAGCAGTCCCTACTGGACGCCCTCAAATATTTCGAAGACGTGGTCTATGGCGAATACAGCCGGGCTGAATCTGAAGAACTAATCATCAAACTCTACAGCAGCAATTTAACCAAACACGGCGACAGGCTCACCGAAGCTGGAAACGCATTCATGAACGACCTGATTAAACAGACCGTGATGATGGCGAAAGAGCAAGGTCTTAGCGGCGAACAAACCGTTCATTAAGGAACAGCAATGACCTTAACAGCAATTCGCGTTCCTGAGTGGGTTCACGTCCGGGCGATTTCCGTACTCAGCATGTACCGGAAACATCGACTACATCCGGCGCGGATCATCGGTACCGGAAACCTATCACTGAAAGTTAATCGCCGCTGGCGCCTGCTTTCGAAAGACCAAGGCAAGAACTGGCAATTAATGAGCCACGAAAAATACAACGCACAGAAGGACAGAAAATGAATTCACGTAAACAAGCAAAAGAACTTATCGCCAGAATCACTGAGGCGGAAGAACGATCTGGCGGGAAATTTAAAGTGCCAGCATGGATGAAAAACGTAGAAGACGTTGCTCAGGCAAAAAAAATGAACGCCAAGCAGCAGCGCGAATTTAACCAAATACTGACTCAAATTCTGCGTTCCAGTGTTGCCACCGTATACCTGATGGCCTGCGAAAGTCGCTGGGGGCTGAAGTTCGATGCGCCAGTATTTATCAGCGGAGATATTTCCCTTGGCATCACAGCAAAAGTAATCGAAACGGCTTTGATCACACACATTGAGCCGATCCTCATGGAAAGCAAGAAATACGCCCCGGACGAAGCTGTTGTTTATTTCTACATGGGTCATGAACTCAACAAAGAAGAAGACAGGAACAAACTGACTGAGTTGCTGGATGACGTGTTTACAGCCATGTGCGGAGAAATTCGCAGCAATGACTATCAGATGCTACCTGCGCCAGTTCGGCACTAAGGAAACGATATGCAAAACCAAACTGAAACCAATCTGGAAATTATCAACGGTGAACCAATGATGGGTAGCCGCAAAATTGCAGTGGCCACTGGCAAAAATCATGACCATGTGAAACGCGACATTCTCGCAATGTTGGAACAACTTAAAATTCATCATCCAGATCAGGAGGATGATGATTCTAAAGGGTTTATTATTTCACGAAAACACTACCAAGGCCGAGATGTCATTGATGAAATCTGGCTGAATGAAACCCTATCCATGACACTTGTCACCGGATATGACGCTACACGCCGATTGGCACTCGTTGAGCAATGGCAAGACATGAAAGCCGATTTGTCACAGCCTCGTATTTCTGCGCCAGCAAAGCAGGACACCAGCATGAACAATGACATTCTCTCGTTGGCCCGCGTTGTGGCCGAAGCAACGGCCTCTGCAACAATGAAGGCAGTGATCGACATCGTTGGTATCCAGAAGCCTCAAACCCTGACAGTAACGGAACCTGCTGCTATTGCCGCTCACCCAGTACAGAGCACCTTCGACCTGCAAGTCAGCCATCTCGAGAGTGACAGCAACCAGTCTGAGTATGTTCTGGTGTCGGATCTGGCATGGACTTGCGGTTTTTCAGACGCCGCATGTCGCCGCCTGGTGACCTTTGCCGGACTACCGACAAGACTGACCAAAGGTGAAACCGGTCATCTTCTGGTTGACCGGGAATCGTTTATGGCAGCAGCTCAGACGTTGTTGGACGAATCTACACCACCGACAGGCAAACTCAAACGCTGGCAGCATCCGGAGTTCGGCGGTTTTGCGCTGCGCTTGAAATCATCTGAATTAACCCAGGAGGCCAAATAATGTTCTTTCCAACTGACATTCTTCGCGCAGCTCTGCACTGCGTCGCCGGCAAAAGCGAAACCCGCGAATACCTGAAAGGGGTTTACATCACACCAACACACATCAAAGCCACTGACGGTCGCGCACTGGTCATGATGGAACACGGTGCGGATACCGATATTGATGGTGTGTTCAGGGTGATTGGCGATATTCCCGATGATGCAGAGGGAACGCTCATCAAAACGATTAACGACCATTGGATTGCGATCCATGTGAACGAAGATGAGAAAACCGTTGGGCATAGTGTACTGGATCTGATTGAAGGGAAATATCCAGACTTCAACAAACTGCTGCCTGATGAACCAGAACCATGCAATGAAATGCCAATGTTCGCAGCCGATCTTCTTGCTCTGCCACACCTGATGTTTGGTAGAAACTTTGCGCCAGTGAAGTTCAAGTCATACGGGAAAGGGAAACCGTGCGTATTGACCCTCGATCCAGAGACTAACCGCTTCTACGGTAACCCGTTCCTGGTAATTATGCCGCTGGTCGATAACGCATTTGAAATGTACGCCGAGGTGCTGAATGAAAAAGGTCTTTGATGGTTATGCCGGTGGCAACCACAGGGCGTTATGCCCAGCAGAACCCGCAGCACAAAAGGCTTCCTACGCTTTTGTCCAGCAAAGAAATATTGATTCCGGCGATTTGTCGGAAATGAAAAACTCTAACGAAGTGGCGGAACGGGAGGCGGCGCGATGAAACTAATCACCAAAAATTTCCGCCTCAACGCTCTGGCCAATACCTACTCAGCGGCACTTTATGACCATATCTGTAAGGAGAACGGTTCTCCGGTGTTCACCATCAATACGGCTGGATCTCCGGTTCAGGTAAATATCGTTGACGGCGTATCTGGCCTGCGGGATCTGGTCGATGAGTTCTACCTCAACGCTCTGAAAAAGAATTATCAGGGCTGGGAGGCGATGGGCCTTGCTCTGATGAGTAAATGCCTCAACGGTACGGAGCTTACTCAATCCGGGCTGCAAATCTGGCAGAGCATGGTCAATGACATGGGCGATTCATTGGCGGAGGCTCAAAATGGATAAGTTCTCACGCCAGCAGTTCGAATCAGATTTTATGGATATTTTCAGCAACCATCCAGGCGTGATCACCGAGGATAATATCGCTGACCTGAATATTGAAATGAAAGATTTGGAAGCGCTGTGGAAGGCCAGCCGCTCAACACCGGTAACGCTGCCGCCCCTTCTCGACCTTGAGGGCAGAACTGGTCGCAGCTTCATCATTGCCGGGGCGCACAACAGCGCGATCACTATGTGTTCTATGGCGGTCACCGGCGCGGGTTATACCACGGTCTGCTCTCCTCTACTTGAAAATGAGGAGTCCAGTTAATGCCGACTATGCACAGAGTTTCCAAAAATAAGCGGGTAGAGCTGAACGACACCTTGGTGCAGGCCACTATCAAAATCGATGACGGTTGCGACTGGACGGCGTGGAATGCCTGGAAGATGAGGGAAAAGTATCGAATGCGTACCGGCATTTATGAACCAGAACCGCCGCGGCCACGAGTAGCGCCAGTAAAGATTGAGCCAATTAAGAAGCCCCGGAAACGGGGTTATCGGGTAGTTCAGAAAGCTATTGGTGCAGTGTGAGGAAATGAATATGAATACTATGTTTTTACTGATGGCAGAATTTCAGACTGCAACGATCGCGCTCTCAGACGTTGCAGAACGCTATTTCGGAATGAAACCATCAACAGCAGAAAATAAGGCAGCTCTCGGTCAGTTTCCGGTCCCAACCTTCCGCGCCAGCGACAGCCAAAAATCACCGAGAATGATCCATATTCAAGACTTGGCGGACCATCTCGACAAGCAACGAAAGAAAGGGAAAGACCTTTTTGAGAGCATGCAGAGCAAGGCGTGAACGGCCGGGGAAACCCGGCTTTTTTATGATTATTATTTGAGATTGTCAGCTATATATAGAGTATTTTTGGATGACTCAGCACCCCACTAGCACCCCTTTATTCACTAACTCGTTGTTTTAAATAAAAGAAGCCCCGCCAAAATGACGGGGCCTGGTACTTGCGCAGGGCGACGCAATAAGGGTCGTTTGACCCGGTTAAATCTTGAGATTATTACGCCGTGCGGGATATTTGATCGTCAAACTGCAATGTACTTTTCATTGCGGCAACAATATCACCGTCCACGCAATAACGACTGAATTCATCAAAATCGGTGTCGGAACTCATGGTGACACCGGCTTTGCGGTAGCGCATAGAGGAAGGCACCTGACGCCCTGCCGAGCTGTGTAATTCGGTCAGCCCGATATCCACAAACTTTTGCAGATTCGTCAGACGCACACCTGCGCCAGCCATAATAATAGGACCACGCGTGAGCTGATTCAGTTCCCGAAGCATCGGCAAACCGACTTCCGCATTTTGCTGCTGTCCGGAAGTCAGAATGCGCGCCACACCTAGCTGAGTCAACTGCTCAAGCGCAATCTTCGGGTTCAGGCACATGTCGAAAGCACGGTGAAATGTCACAGCCATATCGCCGCATAACGCCATGACTTCCCACATTCTTGGCATATCAATATGTCCTTCATCGTCGAGCATGCCGACCACCAGACCTGGAAAACCGAGATCGCGGATCATCGCGATGTCGCTTTTCAAAACATCAAATTCGCTTTGGCTATAGCAAAAGTCACCACCCCTCGGACGTACAATCGGATGTACAGGGATCGTCACTTTTTCCCTCGCCAGTTTGAGGGTGCCGTAACTCGGCGTAATACCACCGTCGGCCTGACTCGCGCACAATTCGACGCGATCGGCTCCGGCTTGTTCTGCTGTTAACGCACAATCCACGCTGTAACAACACACTTCTAATTTAGTCATGTGACCTCTCCTGATTACGGCATTATGCTACAACACTTGTGTGTAACCGGCCATGTCGCGTAGGCTCTGACATGAGCATTCCCGCCCAACTGCCTGCTTAGGAAAGCTAACTATGGCACTCAATTTTGATTTGTGGGTAGACCGCAGTCACAGTGATAGCGTTAAGTGGAATAAATATCATCATCAGGATGTGATTCCGCTTTGGGTCGCCGATACCGACTTCACGTCTCCGCCTCAGGTAATTAAAGAACTGCAACAACGCGTGGCCGAAGGTGTCTTTGGCTACGGTATTACTCCGCCGGAACTGATTGATATTGTGGTTAAACGGCTTGCAGACCTTTATGATTGGGCGATTCAGCCGGAATGGATTGTCTGGCTTCCGGGTCTGGTCTGCGGGCTGAACGTGGCCGTGCGCGCCAACGTTGCGCCGCACGAAAGCAGCCTGATGCCGATGCCCATTTATCCGCCTTTTATGCAGGCCGCACAATCCGAAGGCCGGGCATTTAAATCCATTCCGGTCACCCAACAGCAACAACGCTGGGTGGCCGATTTTGCCGCCGCCGAAAGCCAGCTTGATGGCAGTGAAAAGCTGCTGATGCTCTGCAACCCTTACAATCCGGGCGGTACGGTATATCGTCGCGATGAACTGCTGCAACAACATGAATTCGCCAGACGCCACAATCTGGTGGTGTGTTCCGACGAAATCCACTGCGACCTGATTCTGGAGCCGGATCTGAAGCACGTCCCCTTAGCCTCACTCAATGCGGATGCAGAACAACGTTCGATTACGCTGATGGCACCGTCGAAAACCTTCAATCTGGCCGGACTGGGTGCCTCGATGGCGATCATCCCAAACCCCGAACTGCGCCGGAAATTTTTTGACACCAGCAAAGGTATCGTGCCGCACGTCAATATTCTGGCGTATGTTGCGGCGACTGCGGCCTACCGTGATGGCGAAACGTGGCTTAACGCACAGCTCGATTATTTGCGTGAAAACCGGGATCTTGTGGCGACGCGTATTAACGCCATGCCAGGTTTACGCATGCTGGCACCCGAAGGCACCTATCTTGGCTGGATTGATGCCAGCGCATTGCCGGTGGACGACCCGTACCGTTTCTTTGTCGAAGCGGGCGTGGGCTTCTCCGGCGGAGCCGAATTTGGCGCGCCGAAGTGCGTGCGCATCAATTTCGGCTGTCAGCGCGCCCTTCTCGGGAAAGCACTCGACCGGATGGAAGCCGCACTCGATAAGCTCCGGCGTTAACCTGCTTCTCTTTCGCTGGCGACAATTTCACGCAGGCTGTGCGGATGGAATTTAATCGTTACTGAACCATCAGTGACCGCCAGCGTAGGGTTAGGCAAACGCTCATTGTCCCCTTTGGGCGCACTCTGCTTCAGTTTTATACCGGGCGTCATCAGCGCTTCATCGGCAATCAGTGCCAGCGCCCGCGTATACAACTCTTCTTCTGCGCCCGGCAGCACAATCTCAATATGCTCCCACCCCTCGTGCGGATATCGCTTATCACCCGGATAAGGCAATTCCACCAGATCAATGCTCAGCGGCCCGACCGTGAGCGGCTCATCGAGCGTAAACAGGCAAATAGGCCGCCCGTTAATCAGGGTTTCATTGAGCAGGCTGCCGCATTTTCCCAGCCCGGATTTCCAGCGATCGGCTGTCGTGTTCTGATGGCAGCGCACAGAAATATGATCGGCATGAAATTCACCCAGATTGATCTGCAATTTTGCAGCGAATGCCATTAATACGTCGGAGAATCGCGACATATCGTCAACTAAATCCTGTAACTCTGGCACATGTTTCATGGCGGGCATCCTATCTCTTTTCAGTTTGCAGATCTTTAGGGTCGGGTAATTTACACAGCCTTTCATCCGGTTGCCAGAGACATGCCGCAGAATCACGCTTTCATACCGTTCAGACGTGCGGCGATACTGACGCCGCAGGGCTAATATGATATAAACACGCATCATTTTCGGTTAATCCGTTAAAAACGTATAACCAGTAAACAACTACATTCTTCCCCTAAATCATTCGGGTTGCATCAAGGCAGCAACTGACCCAATCCTGGGAGCATACATCAGTATGTGACCAAGGTTCGCAAAGGCAGCCGACACAAAGGCGGCGCGAAGGATGACGGGGATAAATTATAAGGTAATCCGGTGAATATTCAGTCACTCCTTTCAGAAAAAGTCAGCCAGGCACTGATCGCAGCAGGCGCATCCGCCGACAGCGAAGCGCAGGTCCGTCAGTCCGCCAAAGCTCAGTTTGGTGACTATCAGGCTAATGGCGTAATGTCCGTGGCGAAAAAACTCGGTATGCCGCCACGACAACTGGCAGAGAAAGTGGTTGAACTGTTGGATCTGAACGGCATCGCAAACAAAGTCGAAATTGCCGGTCCGGGTTTCATCAATATCTTCCTGGATCCGGCATTCGTCGGCGCCCACGTTGACAGCGCACTGAATGACGAAAAACTGGGCATTGCACCCGTTGAGCCGCAAACTATCGTCATCGACTACTCTGCGCCAAACGTGGCGAAAGAAATGCACGTTGGCCACATCCGCTCCACCATTATCGGCGACGCCGCCGTGCGTACCAACGAACTGCTGGGTCATAAAGTGATCCGCGCAAACCACGTTGGTGACTGGGGCACACAATTCGGGATGCTGATTGCCTATCTCGAAAAAGTGCAGAACGAAAACGCCGGTGACATGAATCTGGCTGATCTGGAAGAATTCTACCGCGCAGCGAAAAAGAACTACGACGAAGACGAAGCCTTTGCCGAACGCGCGCGTGGCTACGTGGTGAAGTTGCAGGGCGGCGACGAATACTGTTTGCAAATGTGGCGCAAACTGGTCGATGTGACCATGAAGCAAAACCAGCTGACTTATAACCGTCTGAACGTCACCCTGACCGAAGACGATGTCATGGGTGAAAGCCTTTATAACAGTATGCTGCCGGGTATCGTGTCTGACTTGCAGTCAAAAGGTCTGGCCGTCGACAGCGAAGGTGCCGTCGTGGTTTATCTGGACGAGTACAAGAATAAAGAAGGCGACCCGATGGGCGTCATCATCCGTAAAAAAGATGGCGGCTACCTTTACACCACCACCGATATCGCTTGTGCGAAATACCGCTACGAAACGCTGGGTGCCGATCGCGTACTGTATTACATCGACTCCCGTCAGCATCAGCATTTGATGCAGGCCTGGACCATCGCGCGTAAAGCCGGTTATGTCCCTGATTCTGTCGCGCTTGAGCACCACATGTTTGGCATGATGCTGGGCAAAGACGGCAAGCCGTTCAAAACCCGCTCAGGCGGCACGGTGAAACTGTCCGATTTGCTGGACGAAGCGATTGAACGCGCACGCAAGCTCATCACAGAAAAGAACCCTGAGCTAAAAGATGCGGAAGAACTGGAAAAACTGGTCAACGCCGTGGGTATCGGCGCAATCAAATACGCTGACCTGTCGAAAAGCCGTACCACCGATTACATCTTCGACTGGGACAACATGCTGGCCTTCGAAGGTAACACCGCGCCGTACATGCAATATGCTTACACCCGCGTGGCATCAATCTTCAAACGTGCAGAGATTGACGTTAACAGCCTGACTCAGCCGGTCGTGCTGCGTGAAGAACGCGAGGCGGCACTGGCTACCCGTTTGCTGCAATTCGAAGAAGTCCTGACCGTTGTTGCCCGCGAAGGCACACCACACACCATGTGTGCTTATCTCTACGACGTTGCCGGCCTGTTCTCCAGCTTCTACGAACATTGCCCGATCCTGAACGCAGAAGACGAAACCAGCCGCAACAGCCGCCTGAAACTGGCACTGTTAACGCAGCGCACGCTGAAAACCGGTCTGGATACGCTGGGTATTGAAACCGTAGAACGTATGTAATTCCAGTTACACTCATATTATTAAGGGCGCCCGGCGCCCTTTTTTATTTCATTAATTTCATTCCGTAATTTGCAGTTATATCGTAATATCCGTCGCGCACGAAATCACTTAGGAAAGTGATTAATAAACCAAATTCTATTGGTCTTCAGATAAAGGATATCTATGAATAATCTTCAAAATCGCCCTTCTACTGCTTTTGTTTTCGCTTCATGGATTGCGCTGCTGGGTGGCGTTATTATTTTTCTCATTGGCCTTAATAACGCACAAATGCAACTGAATGAAAAAGGCTACTATTTTGCCGTTCTGGTTCTGGGTCTGTTCTCTTCAGTTTCCTTGCAAAAACATGTGCGTGATAAACTCGAAGGTCTGCCTACCACTGCACTGTATGCGAACCTTTGCTGGGCAGCTTTCGCGATCGCCATTGCGCTGATGTGCATTGGCTTGTGGAATGCTGAATTGCTGTTAAGCGAAAAAGGGTTTTACGGCGTCACCTTTTTTATGTGCTTATTTGGGGCTACTGCTGTGCAGAAAAACACGCGCGACACGGCCGCATTAAACATCGCTAAATTGCAGGAATATTCTGACAAAGAAAACATGACCGAAGAATAAATAATAACTTTCGCATTAAAAAAGCCCGCCAATAATATAGCGGGCTTTTATTGATTTTTGGAATAATAATACTATAAATCCTAATCCAGTCGTCTCGCAAACTCTTTCACGCGGAACCCTAACAGGCCGAGCACGGCGAAGTATGCCACCACGCCAGCCGCGACAACGGCCGCCAGACGCGCCAGACGATACGCCATTCCGCCGACATCCCAGGCAGGCATCAGCCACATCATGCCGAGCAGCGCCGCAGACATTGCAATCACCGCGACAAACAGTTTGATCAGGAAGACTTTCCAGCCCGGCTGGGGCTGGAAGATATCCTGTTTACGCAGTTGCCAGTAAAGCAGAGACGCGTTCAGGCATGCAGCCAGACCAATCGACAACGAAAGACCGGCATGTTTCAGCGGACCGATAAATGCAAGGTTCATCACCTGTGTCATCAGCAATGTAACGATGGCGATTTTGACCGGTGTTTTAATGTCCTGACGGGAATAAAAGCCCGGCGCCAGCACTTTCACCACAATCAGCCCCATCAGGCCGACGGAATATGCCACCAGCGCGCGCTGCGTCATTGATGCATCAAAGGCGCTGAATTTTCCGTACTGGAACAGCGCAACGGTCAGCGGTTTCGCCAGAATACCCAAGGCGACAGAACTTGGCAGTGCCAGCAGGAAACAAAGACGTAGGCCCCAGTCCATCAGGCGGTTGTATTCGGCATGATTGCCGCTCGAAAAACTCCGTGCCAGCGACGGCAGCAGAATTGTCCCCAGGGCCACGCCCAACACGCCGGACGGAAACTCCATCAGACGATCAGCGTAATACATCCATGACACGGAACCTGAAACGAGGAAGGACGCGAAAATGGTGTTGATAATCAGGGAAATCTGGCTCACTGAAACCCCCAGAATTGCCGGGCCCATCTGACGCATAACGCGCCAGACGCCGGCATCTTTCAGGTTCAGACGCGGCAGAACCAGCATACCGATTTTCTTCAAATGCGGGAGCTGATAGCCCAGTTGCAGCAATCCGCCTGCAACCACCGCCCAGGCCAGCGCTAGCACCGGCGGGTGGAAATAAGGCGCAGCAAACAGCGCAAAGCCAATCATGCTGACGTTCAGGAAGGTCGGCGCAAAAGCCGGTATCGAGAAACGGTTCCAGGTATTGAGTATCGCCCCGACCAGAGAGGCCAGGGATATCAGCAGGATATACGGGAACGTGATGCGCAGCAGCGAACTGGTCAGTGCAAATTTATCGGGCGAATCCACAAAGCCGGGAGCCGTAATATAAATCACCCACGGAGCGGCGAGCATACCAAGCACGGTGACAATCGCCAGAACCAGCGTCAGCAGGCCCGAAACGTAAGCAATAAACGTCCGCGTGGCTTCCTCACCTTGCTGAGTTTTGTACTCGGCCAGAATGGGCACGAAAGCCTGAGAGAATGCGCCCTCAGCGAAAATACGACGTAATAAATTGGGCAGTTTGAACGCCACAAAAAAGGCGTCGGTCACCATTCCGGCACCAAAAACGCGGGCCACAATGGCGTCGCGGGCAAAGCCTAATACACGTGAAAACATCGTCATTGAACTGACGGCTGCCAAAGATTTAAGTAGATTCATGTCACTTTTCTTGTTTGCCGGTGGCCTGTCTTTAACTCAATATTGATCAACAGGTTAAACAACCACGCCTGCATCAGCAGGCGTGAAAGATGAACCGGCATGGCTCAAAGATGCGCTTAGTCTACGCATCCGCCATGCAATAGCCAACGGCAGTTGTTATAGATTGTTACCCGCACCATCCTGTGCGGCTTTCACTCAGTTTTGCAGAATTTTTTCGATCATGGCCTGCGCGTAAATCGCCTGTTCGCCGCTGGTTTCAGGTGCGGTCTGGTTCGAGACGCAATCGACGAAATGCTCAATTGCCCCGACAAAACCACGCTGCGCCAGCGTACTTTGCCAGCCAGCAACAGGTTGCTGCGTCAGGATATCATCACGTTCATCGCGCCAGAGTCGCATATCGTCGAGCTGATAAACGGCGCCTTCAGTTACCGCCTGCACGCTTTCGCGGAATGTTCCGGCGCGGCGATGCATTGAAGTCGTCACCAGCGTTTCTCCGCACAGGAAATGATGCTCGCCATAAAGCATCTGGTCAGCCTCGTTAATCTGAATCAGCCCGCTTTCCAGGCTGGCATTGCCGCCCGCCAGCCACAGCGCCGTATCCACGACGTGCAGATAATCATCCAGCAACGTAAAACGCAGATCGTGTGGCCCGACGCTGTTCGTACGGTGTTTATCCATCCGCAAGGACGCCGGTTGTTGCATCTGTTCTTTCAGCTGACGATATAGCGGCGCAAAGCGGCGGTTAAACCCGACCATCAGCGCTTTGCCTGCCCGGTTAGCCTGTTCAACCAATTGTTCGGCCTGATCCAGCTCAGCTGCCAGCGGTTTATCCACATACACATGGACGCCCTGCGCCAGCAATTGCCCGACGACATCGAAATGGCTGGCCGTACTGCTGTGGACGAATACCGCGTCGCACTGGCTGGCCAGTTCGTCCATCCGGGAAAAACAGGCAATCCGGTAGCTGTCGCAAACGGCCTGTGCTTTTTGCTGATTCGGGGAGAAACCGCCGACCAGCGTCCATTTTTCAGCATGACTGAGAACCGGCAGATACGCTTTTTGCGCGATCCCGCCAAGTCCGATAACGCCTATCCGAAGTTTACTCACGACGTTTTCCTTTTAATCACCCAAATGTTGCAGGAGGCTTTCCAGACGTTCTTTCAGTTCGGCCACCTCTGCCTCAAGCGCTTCCACGCGTGCGGCCAGCCCGGAGTCCGGTGCGGCGGCGCTTAAAAATGGCTCTTCTGTGGCGCTGGCCGCCTGGCTGACTTCACCGCTGAACAGATGCATAAATCGGCTTTCGCGCTTGCCCGGTTCACGCGCCAGACGCACGCAGAACGGGCCATCTTCGCGGTTAGTCAGATCGGTCAGAGTTTGCTCGACTTCAGCAACGTCAGAAAAATCATGCAGGCGGTTGGTGCGGGTGCGTAATTCGCCCGGCGTTTGCGCGCCGCGCAACAGCAGCGTCGTGACGACCGCCACTTCCTGCGGGGAAAATTTGAGATTGCCGAATTCGGAATTACAAAAACGATGCTCGTACTTCATGGTGCGGGAACCGCTGAGGGTGCGGATGATGTGCTTGCGCAGCAGTAAATCCAGCGTTTGCTGAACGTCACTTTCGCTGAGTTCCATCACCGGTTCACGGTTGGTTTTCTGATTGCAGGCGGTGGTTAATCCGTTGAGCGTCATCGGATACTGTTCCGGCGTGGTGAGTTGTTTTTCCAGCAAACAACCGACAACCCGGGCTTCCCGGTCACTGAGTTCATGTTTCATGTTGCTCTCCTTATCGGGACGGGGGCGTCCATTCTTGCCAGGTTAACGCCGTCAGCACGTGATCCTGCCATTTGCCATCAATCAGTAAATAGTCTTTCGCATAGCCTTCACGCTCGAAGCCCAGACGCTCGAGCAGTTGTCCGCTGCGTTTATTGTGCGGCATATAATTGGCCATAATCCGGTGCATTTTTTGCTGGCGCTGCATATAACGGATTAACGATTGCAACGCTTCCTGCATCAGCCCTTTCCCCTGCCACTCCTGACCCAGGGAATAACCGAGGAAACAGGCATGGAATGAGCCGCGCAGAACATTACTGAAATTTGCCACGCCCATAACGCGGTTTTCATCGGGATCGAGCAGGATAAAATAATACGCGCTGCCCTGTTTCTGCATTTCGGAAATTAACCCGAGACGCGCCTGCCATCCGGAAGGATAACAATGGCTTTCATCCCTGACCGGTTCCCAGGGTTTCAGAAACGCCCGGTTCTCCGCATAGTATTCAGCCAGCCGGTGCGCATCGCGGTCATGAACCAGGCGCAGAACCATCCGGTCAGTGGTAAGCCGCACTTTCGGCACGGCAGATTTATAGCCAAACATCCCTTCCTCCACATCCCGCTCGGGTCGATGAATAGAATTTATAGGAAACACCTGATCATCGCCAATTCTGCCAGTCAGAACGCGGCTTGACGATAAAAAAATATTATCAATAGCGCCCTATCTAATTGCCTGATTCCAGTTCAGACTGGAACGGTCTTTTCTTCCTTTCTGTATCTGCCGGACAGGGTACAAATAATCGCTCATGGTGAAGCATGTCTCTGGTATCACAAGCTCGGAGCTTGGGTAAGTATTTTCTGTTATTAGACAACGCGCTGGTTATTTTAGGCTTTTTCGTGGTTTTTCCGTTGATCTCGATCCGATTTGTCGATCAGCTCGGCTGGGCCGCGATGGCCGTCGGTCTGGCGCTGGGTGTCCGCCAGCTCACGCAACAGGGATTAGGCATTTTCGGCGGCGCAATCGCTGACCGTTTCGGTGCCAAACCGATGATTATCACCGGCATGCTTTTACGCGCTGCCGGATTCGCCACCATGGCAATGGCAGATGAACCGTGGATTTTAGTCTGTTCCTGCATTCTCTCCGGCCTCGGCGGCACCTTGTTCGACCCGCCGCGCACCGCGCTGGTGATCAAGCTGACCCGTCCGCACGAGCGCAGCCGTTTCTTCTCCCTGATGATGATGCAAGACAGCGCCGGAGCGGTTATCGGTGCGCTCATCGGCAGCTGGTTGCTGCAATATGATTTCCATTACGTGTGCTGGGCCGGTGCGGGCATATTTGTGCTGGCCGCCGCCTGCAACGCCTGGCTGCTGCCTGCTTACCGCATTTCCACCATGCGCACACCGATGCGTGAAGGCATGATGCGTGTGCTGCGAGATCGCCGTTTTCTGGCGTATGTACTGACGCTGACCGGTTATTACATGCTGACCGTGCAGGTCATGCTGATGTTGCCGATTGCAGTCAATGATGTCGCGGGCAGCCCGGCGGCAGTGAAATGGATGTATGCGATTGAAGCAGTGCTTTCCCTGACGCTGCTGTATCCGATTGCACGCTGGAGCGAAAAACGCTTCCGCCTTGAGCAGCGTCTGATGTTCGGCCTGCTGATCATGACCCTCAGTCTTCTGCCCGTCGGGCTGGTGACATCGATTAACCCGCTGTTGCTGCTGATCGGTTTCTTCTACATTGGGTCAATTATTGCCGAACCGGCGCGCGAAACGCTGAGTGCCTCGCTGGCCGATGCCCGCGCACGTGGCAGCTACATGGGCTTTAGCCGTCTGGGGCTGGCGCTGGGCGGTGTGATCGGTTACACCGGCGGCGGCTGGATGTATGACACCGGCCGTGCGCTTGAACTTCCTGAATTGCCCTGGTTTTTACTGGGCATCGTGGGCTTCATCACCCTCACCGGTTTGTACTGGCAATTCAATCTTCGCCGCATCGAACCGGCCATGCTGAGCGGTAATTGACGTCAGTAAATACACTAAATGATTGGCGTTGTAACAAGGCGGCAAGAAAGCGAATCCCGATGAGCTGACCAGTGTCAGTGATTCGGGTGAGGAAGCGCGGCCAACGCAGTTACGGCGACAAGCATGACGTGTATGTTTGATCTCCCCTCCTCAATTACCCATACTGGTTTCAGCGTATCGATTAAATCCGAACCTATATCCGGCAGTTTCCACGCACCCTACAGGTCAACGCCGGCGACAACAGGAGCTATGAACCATGAGACTTTACGTTTACGAACATTGCCCTTTTTGCGTTAAAGCACGCATGATTTTCGGTCTGAAAAACATTCCGGTAGAAATCAAAGTTCTGCTCAATGATGACGAGAAAACCCCGATTTCCATGGTGGGCAAAAAGATGGTGCCGATCCTGCAAAAACAGGATGGCGGCTTTATGCCTGAAAGTATGGACATCGTGCATTACGTGGATAAAAGTGACGGAAAACCGCTGCTTACCGGCCCGCTGAATGCGTCTATTGCGACCTGGCTGCGTCATGTTTCTGAATATATGGGTCGTCTGCTGCTGCCTCGTTTTGCAGCCGCGCCGCTGGAAGAGTTCTCCACGCCGGAAGCGCGTAAATATTTCTCCGACAAAAAGCAGGCTGCCAGCGGCGATTTTCAGGAGCATCTGAAACATTCAGAAGGTCTGGTGAAAAAAATCAGCCAGGACTTACGTGCACTCGATAAGCTGATCGTCGAACCAAACGCCGTCAACGGCGAGCTTTCAGAAGATGACATCAATCTCTGGCCGGTACTGCGTTCGCTGACTATCGTTCAGGGAATTGAGTGGCCGTCCCGCGTTCAGGCTTATCGCGACAATATGGCGAAACAGACGCAGGTTAATCTGTTTACACGCCTCGCCAGTTAAATCTTACGCCGGAAGCCTGCTTCCGGCGATTTTCCCTTTTCTTCCCCTTCTCCAGCACTTAGGCTAATCAGCGTTGTCTGATTGGAGCGAAACCGTTTAGCGGTCATGCTGACAAAATAGTTTTTACGTAATGAGGGAAGAATGACAAAGCGACTTTTAGGTGCTGCAGTTCTGATGTGCGCCAGCCTGCTGGCCGGGTGTAACCAGCTGACGCAGTACACCATCAGCGAGCAGCAGGTGAATGACTATCTGCACAAGAACAATAATTTCGAGAAACAACTCGGCGTGCCGGGGCTGGTGGATGCGAAATTAGTGCTGACCAATCTCAGCAGCCAGATTGGCCGCGCCGAACCAGGCGTCGTGACGCTGACCGGCGACGCACATGTCGATATCTCGTCATTATTTGGCCCGCAGAAAGCCGATATGCACCTGACGCTTAAAGCCAATCCGTCTTACGACAAGGATAAAGGCGCGATTTTCCTGAAAGATATGCAGGTGGTGGATTACACCATTCAGCCGGAAAAAATGGACAGCGTGATGAAAGGCCTGATGCCTTACCTGAACAATTCGCTGAAAACTTACTTCGATCAGCGTCCGGCGTACGTACTGAATGGCGATCGCAGCAAAGGCGAAGCGATGGCGAAAAAACTGGCGAAAGGCATAGAAGTGAAACCCGGTGAACTCGTCATCCCGTTTACTGATTAATATAAAAAGCTGATTAATATAAAAAGCCCGGCACATCTTCATGGCCGGGCTTTTTTATTTCTGACTCATCAGTGATTTACTGATCGTCTTCTTCGTCGTCATCCAGATCCGGCGGCAGCTGTTCTTCCAGCTCATCGCGCATCACCTGCAATGCTTCGCGGCTGATTTCAGCCAGCGTGCGGTAAAAACCGCCGGTGGCGTGCGCTTCAACTTTACCCAGGAATTTCCCGCACCACGGGAACAGGTAATCATCGAACAAGGTGATTTGCGCGCCCACTTCATCTTCCTGCGACTGATCTTCCAGCCATGACGCTGCAAGCAGCATCGCACCGAAGTGATCGGCAGGCGCTTCGCCTAACGGCATTCCGCGCTGTTGCAGGAAAGTACGGATATCCATTTCATTTGCACCATCAACGTAAGCGCTGCGCAAAGGCGAAACTGCACATTCTGAGCCGACAAACAAACGGTTAAACTCAGCGGCCAGCGCCTGAGGATCAGCGCTTTCCTGCAAACGGATCAGCAACGCATCCTGCTCCAGCGGCCAATGTTCGCGCAATTTTCCGTCCTGAATCAGGCCAAAAAGCGGAACCAGTAACGGATCCTGCGGCTGGCGGTAAAACAGCGTGCCCAGAATACGGCAGACAATTGAAAATTCATTCATAGCAATAACCTGATCAGTCGGTGAGAAGGGGCAATCCCCCGCAAATTGGCCGCGACAATGTCACAGTTCGCTTAATTCTGCAATTGGTGCGCGCCCGCGTTTCTCCAGAAAATCCAGGAAACGGCGCGGGCTGACGTTCAGAATACGGTCTTCCGGGAAATCAACTTCACGCAAAATACGTTCGCAGTGCTCAAACCCGCCCAGTGAATACGCAATGTGCGAATCCGATCCCAGCGCCAGCCAGCCACCGGCTTCTTTCACCGCCAGCGCAACCGCACGGCAGTTGGGTTCGCTGCCTTTACGCGAGTGGATGAAGGAGGAGTTATTCAGCTCCAGCGCGACGTTATATTTCGCCGCCGCCGCCGCAACGGCTGGAATATCAATCGGGTATTTCGGGTTACCCGGATGCGAAATAATATGCACATCGCCGCCCGCCATCGCAGCAATCATCGCCGCGGTGTGCGTTTCTTTATCCACCGGTTGCATTACCGGCTCATGGAAACCGGCGATGATCACGTCGATTTCATCGAGCATCGGGCCGGTGCAATCAATGTCGCCCTGAATGTTTTTGATGTTCGATTCGATACCGCGCAGGATGCCGATTCCGTTCACCAGACGCGGCCAGACCCGCATATTCATGAAATGCCAGTAGTGCGGGGCATCGGCCATATCGGGGCCGTGGTCGGTGATGGCAAACAACTTAATGCCCTTCTCCGCCGCCTCATCAATATAATCATGTAATGTGCTGTAAGCATGCGTGCTGGCAACAGTATGCATATGCAAATCAACGGGGTACGGCATGTGCTCTCCTTAAGTGATTCCGTGGCGACTGCATGGCCGCCACGTGAGTAATTTTAGCAGATGTACGTTAATAACCCCGGTCGAGGCAGACACGCCCTGCCGGTTCCCGTCCTGCTTCAATAGCGAGAATATTCGCCGCAATGCTGTCCATCGCTTCTTCCGGCAAAGTATCCGCACCCACGTGCGGCGTGATGCTGACGCGCGGATGCGACCAGAACGGATGCATGCCTGGCAACGGCTCTTCGGCAAAAACGTCGAGCGTGGCGGCAGCAATCTGCCCGTTGTCCAGTGCGCGCAGCAAATCACCTTCCACCAGATGTCCGCCGCGTCCCAGGTTAATCAGATAAGCATTATGCTGCAGATTTGTGAACAGTTGATGATTGAGGATCCCGGCGGTGTGAGGCGTATTCGGCAGCAGGTTAATCAGCACCTTGCAGCCGGTCGTAAATGCCCCCAGCTGATCGTCTCCGTAAAAGCTTTGCACGCCGTCCTGAGATTTCCCGCTACGACTCCAGGTGCGCACGGTGAATTGCAGATCCACCAGCGCTTTCGCTACGCTGCTGCCCAGCACGCCAGCACCAAGAATACCGACAGTAAATTCACCACGTGAATGCGGTGCCAGTGGCCGCCATTGTTTTTGTTGCTGGAACAACTGGTATTCATCCATGCGGCGGAAATACCGCAACACGCTGGCCAGCGCGTATTCCTGCATCTGCAACGACATTCCGGTGTCTTCAAGACGAATCAGCGGCACACCGGCGGGCAATGTGCCCGGCTGGCGTTGTTCCTGCGTGAGAATGGCATCCACGCCTGCGCCGAGGGCAAAAATGCCCTTGAGCATCTTGCGCGGGGCCAGCATGGCGTGCGGTGGCCGCCAGACCAGCGCGTAATCGGCGGGTTCGTGGTCTGCGGCGTTCCATACGCGCATTCTGGCCTGCGGTATGCGTTTTGTTATTCCGTCAATCCAGGGCTTTGCATCAAATGTCGGGTGGTAAAAAATAATGTTCATCGGGGACGCCTCCTGTGAGCTGATAGATTTCCCTGAATATCATCAGGATGCAACCCTGAGGCCGAAAAAAGAAAAAGCCCCGAAAATCGGGGCTTGAAGATTCACTGATAGCGTTGTCGTTCAGGTCAGGCAACGGCAGGCTCGCGGCGGATCATCCGGCGTAAAAGCGGGATCAGAACCAGAAGAACCACACCGGTGATAACAGAACCCCAGCCAAGCACATTGAAGACTTCGCTGTAGCCCGGGTTAGTCAGCACCGGCGTACTGCCTTCGTTTTGCGGCATCAGGCCGGAGATGTAGCTGGCGAGCACCGAAGCCACGCCGGTCACCATCATCCAGCAGCCCATCATCACGCCCTGATAGCGCGCCGGGGCCAGTTTGCCAATCATCGCGTAACCGATAGGAGAAATCAGCAACTCACCAATGCTTTGCAGCAGATAGCTGATGGCAATCCATTTAAACGCCACCAGCCCGTCGCCGCCCGCCAGATGGATCCCCAGCGGCAGAACCAGCATTCCCAGCCCCATGCAGAATAAAGAAGCCGAAAACTGTGCCGGAACATCAATTTTCCAGCCGCGCTGACGCAATTTATTGAACCACAGCGCCATCAGCGGGCCGCCGATAACAATCACAATGGTATTAATATTCTGGATCCACTGCGGTGCCACGCGGATGCCGTAAACGTTCAGATTGATGTTGTTTTCAGAGAACAGCATCAACCCCATCGGGGCCAGCTGATACAGCGTCCAGAATACCAGCGAACCCAGCGCCAGCAGCAGGTACGCTTTCATGCGGCGGCGTTCATCAGCCTGGCGGTGACGGAAAGTGACCAGCGTCATTAACGCGAAAATGATAATGCCCAGTGCAACCACAAAATAACTGCTGAACTCTGCGTGGGTTAGCAACAGTCGAATAACTGGCACGAGGACGATTAAAATGGCGATACCGGCAGCCATACGGCGCAGCAACTGACCGCGGCTGGCTTCTTTAAGCGGCGTGCTGATATCGGCCAGAATCGACCAGCGAGACAGCGTCACAACCACCGCCGCCACGTTGCCCAGCGTGGCAAACAGGAACAGCGCGCGATAGTTTTCGCTCAGCTGGAAATAACCGGCAACCGCGAAACCAATAAAGAAGCCCAGATTCATCCCGGCATAATTCCACAGGAACGCCGATTCGCGGCGGTCATCATCCGGTGCAAAACGCTGCGTCAGCATCATATTCAGGCAAGTCACGTTTAGCCCGCTGCCGGTCAGGAACATCGCCAGCCCCCAGTAAAGGCCGGTTACACCTTCCAGCGCAATCAGCGCACAACCAAAGACCTGCAACACCATGCCCAGCACAAACAGGTTTCGGTTACTCAGATAACGACCGCCGAGATAACCGCCAAACATATGCAGGCCATAGTTGAATGCACCGAACACGCCCATAATGGCGTTGGCGTTATCTTCGCTGAAACCGAGTTTTTTTGTGGCATACAGCACCAGAGTGGAATACAGCACCGCGAAGCCGAGCGTCGCGAAAGTCTGAACGAAGAATAATGTGCCCGCGCCGGCAGGTATTGCCGTGCGGTGCTGCGACGCTGTCGCGTTATTTGACTGACTCAAGTAAGAACCCCTGTCCCGTTGTGTGGATTTATTCTGCTTCTGGTTTTAACTAGCCCAGTTTTTATACGAAGCATTTTTTTGGAATCCATTGTTATACCTTCGAGACTGGCTATTTTCACAACATATTTTGCTATTTAGCCGTAACGGGAAGTGTTTGCTGCTTAATCGCACTTTTATGCAGTTAATCTAATTATGTATTCACAAGCATTAGCGGAATTAATGACGTTGCGTGACTTACGACAAACTGGTCATCCTTAATACAGTTTTTGGTCTCTAAATCAGCAAACTGCTCTAAGTTTGTCTAAACAGCACAGAACCTGCAAAAAGAAGGTTGACGCTGAACGCGGTTTTCCCTACATTAGCGCCGGTCAGCAGCACTGCGGTGTAGCCGACGACTGGAGAGGTGTCTGAGTGGCTGAAGGAGCACGCCTGGAAAGTGTGTATATGAGCAATCGTATCGAGGGTTCGAACCCCTCTCTCTCCACCACACAATACGAGAAGGCCCGAATGAAAATTCGGGCCTTTTTGTTTTTGCGTTTTCTGCAAATGGATGTCTGAGGCCAACTTGCTTTGGCAACATCCAAAAAGGTGGGGCGAACCCCACCTTACGGTTAGCCGTTAATTTCGTCGCTTAAGACTGCCGCAATTTCCGTATTTCCCTGCTTAACAGGCAACTCGCACAGCGAATCACGCACCATCCAGGTCCAGGCCAATAACGTGAAAGAAATCACCATGAGCCCGTACAAAATCAGCTTTCGCGCCATCTTAACCTCCGTTACATTTCTGCATCTATGTGGCTAACCTTACGTTGTCTAGGCGTGGTGGGTAGCCTCGGGTTGATTGAAAAAATTAACCCGGCGCTTTCTTCTTATTACACCTTGAACAACACTGCTCAAGACCCATAAGCCTCAAGCACCCGCGCGCATTCTGGCAAGTTAACCTCCCCGCCATCTGGTTACTTAATATTCACTTTGTCCTGATTTTCGCCTGCCTGCTCGCCCTGCCGTGAGACGAATATATGTTTATCATCATTGTGCATTAGACATCTAAACGTCCATAACTTAGGATCGAACCACCCGGGATAACAATTTGATGTCGCAAATGAAAATTAAAAACTTACCACTCGATCAGAATATCAACGGCTGGGCGGCACTGCGTGGCGACACAACACGTCATCCGGCCCTGCATGGCAAGTTAACGGCAGACTGGCTGGTGATCGGCGCAGGATTTGCCGGGCTGGCTTTTGCCCGCCGGATTGCAGAGCTTCGTCCGCATGAGCACGTCGTGGTGCTTGAGGCGCTCGACGTGGCCGATAACGCCTCGGCGCGCAACTCCGGCTTTGTCATTGATTTACCGCATACCGTGGGCAGCACATCGGCTGAGCTGGAACACGCCAATGCGTACCGGCGTTTGTTGCAGTACGGTCTGCATCATCTGAAAGAGACCGTCGATAAGCATGATATTGCGTGCGACTGGCTGAATTCGGGGAAATACCATTGCGCCGTGAGCGAACAGTTTGACGGCGCGATTGCGCATTATCAGAAAGAGCTGACCACGCTCGGCGAGAGCTTTGAATATCTGGATAACGCCGCCCTGAAACAGCGTCTGGGCACAAGTTTCTACCGCAGTGCGGTGTATACGCCGAACTGCATTCTGGTCAATCCGGCGGCGCTGATCAGCGGTTTAGTGGCGACTATGCCGGAAAATGTCACGGTTTATGCCCATTCCCCGGCTTTGCAGATTGATACACAGGGTACGATCCGCGCCGAAACGCCGCACGGCGAAGTCCGCGCCCGTAAACTGATGCTGGCGATTAACGGTGCCGCCCGCGGGCTGCCGCTGTTCAAAGGTAACGTATTCGCAATGTCGACGTTTGCGACGCTCACCGAGCCGCTGACACCGGAACAGCGCCGACTTATTGGCAATATCTCTGCGTGGGGATCTACACCGGTGAATGCGCTGGCGGGCGCAACGTTACGATATACCGCTGACCATCGTTTCCTGATCCGCGAGCACGTCAATTTTGCGCCGGATCTGGTGACCAGTGCGGTGGAAACCGGCCGCCACGCGCGCCGTCATCAGCAGCTGTTTGCGCGGATTTACCCGCAATTGCAGGATGTGAATATGGCCTACACCTGGTCAGGGCTGATCAGCATTACGCGTAATGGCGCACCGGTGTGGGGGAATTTATCGGAGAATGTCTATTCGTCGGCAGGCTGTAACGGCTCCGGCAGCTCGAAACAGAGCGCGTTTGGCCGTTTGCTGGCAGAACATGCGCTGGGTGAAGATAACCCGCTGCTGGCGGATATGGCAGCGGTCGGACGCGCCAATTATCTGCCGCCGCGCCCGTTCCTGGATGTGGGTGTCAAAAGTTTTATGGCCCGTGAGCGCTGGCGTTCACGCAGTGAGATGTAGCATTTTTGAGCCAATCTGATAAAGCCGGTCGCCCGATGACGACCGGCTTTTTTAATGACGTTTGTCCACGCGCGCCACAATGCGATCTCCCAGCCACTGAATGCCGCAGACGATGACAATCAGCACCACAATCACTTCCACCATCACCACGGTTTCAAAGCGCTGATAGCCGTACCGGATCGCCAGGTCACCCAATCCGCCCGCGCCAATTGCGCCCGCCATCGCCGAGGCCCCAATCAGCGCGACCAGTGTGACGACAAATCCGGACAAAATTCCCGGTAATGCTTCGGGGATCAGTACGTCCCAGACAATACGCAGTTTGCTGGCACCCATCGCACGCACCGCATCTATCAGCCCGCGATCCACATCCCGCAGCGACACTTCAGCCACACGGGCGAAATACGGCGTGGCGGTAATGGAAAGCGGAACAATCGCCGCCCACGTGCCCAGGGAAGTTCCGACCAGAAAGCGGGTCACCGGTATCAGTGCCACCAGCAAAATGATGAACGGCAATGAACGGAAGCCGTTGATCACCAGCCCGAGCGAGCGGTTAACCCAGTGATTTTCAGCAATCCCTCCCGGGCTGCTCATCACCAGAATCAATCCGAGCGGCAAACCGGCAATCAGTGAAAACAAACCTGAAACCGCCGTCATCAGCAGCGTTTCCTGGACGGCATTGAATAAAAGATCAAGCATTACCGGAGACATAGCCCGTCAGCTCCACAGTTGCCTGGCGCTGTTGCAGCCAGTGTAAAACGGCCTGCTCGGCGGCTGTATCAGCCACCGGTACCGAGTAGAAAAATCGCACGATAGCGTAATGCTGAATGTGATCCACACCGCCCTGAATGAGCCGGAACTTACCCGGTAATTCCGCCGCCATCTGGGTGATGATCTCCCCCTGACTGCCCTGTCCGGCATACTGCACGCTGTAAATCGCCTGCCCCTGACGATCAGTCGTCAGTTCATCGGCCAGCGCTTCCGGTAACTGAGGCAGAAGGCCCTGCAATAATGTGCGGGTGAGTTGCGACTGCGGATGGGCAAATACCTGCCACACAGGGCCTTCTTCAATAATTTCACCGGCGTTAATCACCGCCACGCGATGGGCGATTTTCTTGATCACTTCCATCTCATGGGTGATCAGCAAAATCGTGATCCCCAATTTCTGATTCAGTGACTGGAGAAGCGCGAGAATTGAGCGGGTCGTTTCAGGATCCAGTGCCGACGTGGCTTCATCACACAGCAACAGCGCCGGGCTGGCCGCCAGCGCGCGGGCAATGCCGACACGCTGTTTTTGGCCGCCGGACAATGCTGCCGGATAACTTTTGGCTTTATCTTCCAGCCCGACCAGCGCCAGCAATTCGGCGACACGCGCCTGACGTCGTGCCTTGTCGAAACCGGCAATCTTCAGCGGCAGTGCGACGTTCTGCTCAACGGTTTTGGCCGACAGCAAATTGAAATGCTGAAACACCATCCCGACGCGGCTGCGCACCGACTGCCACTGTTTTTCACTCAGCCCGGTAATGGCGTGACCTTCGATTTCGATCACACCGTCATCCGGTTGCTCCAGCCCGTTAAGACAGCGGATCAGGGTCGATTTTCCTGCCCCGCTGCGGCCAATAATCCCAAGAATTTCGCCCCGTTTTACCGTTAATGACACGCCGTTCAGGGCCTGAGTTTCCCCAAACCGGCGGCTGACCTGATGCAACCGCACCACATTTTGTGCAGCATCCTTGTCAGCAATCCGGTCAGTCTGTGCCGGAGTGCCCGCCAGAGGGCGGCGGGCATTGTCCTTTTCCGGGGACGTCGCGGTAAACTGCGCCCCGGTCTCAGTGATTATTGTCATGCTTTTACATCCTTACCAGGCCGTCACGCCGGTGCCTTTATAAACCTTATCAAACTCCTGTTTGACGGCATCATTCTGGTAAGAACTGACCAGCGTTTTCACCCACGGCGCGTTAACATTCTCTGTTTTCACCGCAATAAAGTTGTTGTAAGGATTACCTTTTACCGGCTCCTGCGCGATTCGGTCGGCAGGCGTCAGACCACTTTTCAGCGCCCAGTCGGTATTCACAATCGCCGCGTCTAAATCAGGGACGGAACGGCCAATAATGCCGGAATCCAGCTCCTTAATGGTCACATGGCGCGGGTTCTCGGTGATGTCAGCAGTAGTCGCAAAAATACCGGCACCGGGTTTAAGCTTAATGACGCCAGACTGCTGGAGCAGGATCAGGCCACGGGCTTCATTTGACGGATCGTTGGGTACACCAATCACCGCGCCTTCTTTCAGTTCATCGGCTGATTTTACTTTTTTGGAATACAAACCGATTGGCCACACGGCGGTATCGCCAACGCGCACGATGTTGTAATGATTCACTTTAATCTGATTATCAAGGAATGGCTGATGCTGGAAGGCATTGGCATCGACTTCGCCATTTTGCAGCGCTTCGTTCGGCTGGTTGTAATCATTGAAAATAACCGGTTTCACGGTCAGCCCTTTCGCAGCCGCCTGCTTCACCACTTCACGCCAGACATCTTCATCCTCCCCGCTGATAATGCCGACTTTTATAGTGGTTTTATCGGCGGCGTGTGCCGCACTCAGCGGCGCCAGCACGGTACCGGAGAGAATGGCCGCAGACGTGGCGGCCAGCAAAAATGCACGGTTAATGCGGGTCTTAGCTGTGTTTAATGTCTTGCGCATAGGTATCCCCAAAAGTGTGATGAGAGGCCTGCACCGGGCTGTGTTTTAGTGCAGGAATTTGGCGAGTATACCCATCGGCTTATTTCTTTATAATATTGTTTTAATGATACATATTTCTAAAAAGAATAACTAAAACGGGATAGTAATTCGATAAAAGAGCTAAGGCCTCATGGCGGATTTATTCGTGTTCTGCAAGGTATCTGGCGGGGGGTTTTCCGACGGCTTTACGGAACATCGTGACAAAACCACTGGCATTTTCATAGCCCAGATCGAGCGCGACGGTCTGCACACTTTCGCCCTGTGAAAGTCGCTGCAGGGAGAGGATCACATGCAACTGACGCCGCCAGCGACCAAAACTCATCCCTATTTCCTGCATCAGCAACCGGCTCATATTGCGCTCGCTCATGCCAATCCGCGTGGCCCATTCACGGAGCCGGATTTTGTCTGAGGGATTGGCCAGCAGCAATGTGGTCAGCCGCTTCAGCCGCGCATCTTTTGGCATCGGAAGATTGAGCCCCTCAGCGGGTGCTGCGGAAATCTCATCGATCAGGGTGGCAATGAGTCGCCCTTCCCGCCCTTCTTCAGCATACAGCTCAGGAAATTGTGTCGCCTTCAGCATCAGCTCACGCAGCAAAGGTGAAACCGCTATCGTGCAACAGCTTTGCGGTAAATTCGCCGCCGTTCCCGGTTCGATAAACAGGCAGTAGCATTCGGTTTCCTCCGTCCCCCTTGCCACATGCGGCAGATTACCCGGGATCCACACCGCGCATTGCGGCGGCACAATCCATACGCCCTGTTCAATTTCACAATTCAGGATGCCGCGAAGGGTATAGAACAGTTGCGCACGGCGGTGACTGTGGCGGGCATATTCCCAGTTTTGTGAGGCAACCGTGGCATTGAGCAATACAACCGGGCGCGGCACGTTATCCACGTCAAAGGTGACGGAAGGCTGGCTGCGGGATGTGGCGCTCAGTGAAACCGACATCATAAAAGTGTCTCCTCAACAGGAACCGGATCTGGCCGGAATGAACAATAGTCTGGCGATTCTGTGCAATGACTGTGCGCAAGCGGGTCGGGTAAGGTAAGCACCTCTGCGGGAAGCGCCCCCCGCGTTGCCACTTTATATTCCAGGAGCAACTCCATGTTTATTAATGCCGACCAGTTTCCCGTCGTCCGCTTGCAGTTTAAAGCCACCCCGGTTGATGGCAGCAACTCCTCTCCTTTTGCCCACTTTGATGCCCTGCTGGAACGCAATCAGCCCTTCGTTTTCATCAATGATGAAGGTCTTGGCAATGAGCGCCATGAGCAATCGAAAGAAGAAATGCAGGCTATCGTGCAATGGCGGAAAGTGAACCGCGTGGCGCTACGCACCCTGGTTAAAGCCAGTATTTACATCGAACCGGACACCGCCAACCGGATTGCGGCAGAAGATTTCGCCCTGACCTATGAAAAATTCTGGGGCTACCGGATGCTGATGGTGGCTGACGAACAGGAAGCGCTCGTCCTGGCACATAAAATTTTGACCGATAATAATTGATAGTGATTCTCATTATCACAATAACAGTGACACCTAACCGCTGTCCAGTGTGAAATCCCCTCTGAAAAAGCCTATAAAAAAACCCGCCGGAGCGGGTTTTCATTTCAGCCGTAATGCCTCACACGCGCTTATCAGGATTGCGGTTCTTCAACCGGCTGAACTTCCAGTGACACCATGCCAATGCCCAGTTTACGTGGCTGGAAACCGCCACTGGTGCCTTCGGTGGGTTCGGTCGGCGCCGGTGGCGTGATAACAATACTCTGCGCCGCTTCCGGGTTGGTGAACTGCACTTTCACAATACCGTCCTGATCGCCGAAGGTGACAAATTGCTCCTGATCGCCCACGCGGACAGAGACCGGCTTATCGATGTTATTGCCGTAAGCACGCGCGCGGATCACCACATCAAACGTAGTGGGCAACGGTTTGACGTAATCGATTTTCACCGATGGCGCCAGATTCGCATCCGACCAGCGTCCCCAGTTTTCCACCGTGGAAACGCCGGTAATCGCTTTCACCTGCTCCGGTAAACCCGGCACCATAAAGGCGATAGCCGGAGACTGATACTTCGTTGCTTCATCGTCAATATTGAGCGCCTGAAGCGTTTGCTGGTAAATCGCATTACTGCCTGAGGTGTCTTTGGCGAAATCAACTTTACCTTTGAAGGTGTCGCCGGTTGCCTGCACGATAGAAGGTTTTGCACCCAGGTTACCGGAAGCCACGCAAAGACCGGTATTGAGCGAAAGCTCCGGTGCCCAGACGCGCCCCATTTCGTAGCATTTATCCACCCAGACAAAGTTGTCACTGGTTGCCAGTCCGGCCAGCTGTTTTTTCAGCGGCGTGGAGAGATAGACGTCGAACATAGGCTCAATTTTTTCGCCAGTCACTTTCAGGATGAACGGCGTTTTGATGGTCATACCGGAGAACGTGAAACTGTTGTCCTTGTTGTTGACCGTATAATTTTTAATGCTGTTCGGGAAGCCCCACTGTTTGATAACCGCAGGTTTCCAGGCATTCACCTTGTCATCAATATTGAGGAACTGCGCGGTCATGGAAGTCGCGGAAAAACCGCTACGCCCCAGGCCGATGTAGTTGTCGCCTCCCATGATATCAAGCACCGTGGCACCGTTATCAAGAGTACTGCGTTTCGCGGCATTCAGATCGCCAACCGGTTTACGGCCATCGAGCACAAAGAACAAGTCCTTGCGGTTTTGCTTGGTCAGAATGTTATACGCGGTGTTGTTCATCGCCAGATGGTCGGAAGACACCACAATGATGGTGTTATCGAAATAACCTGACGCTTTAATCTTGTCGATAAATGCCGAAATCAGCTCCTGACTGCACGATACCGCGCTCAGTGACTGATTGGATTTCCCGTTCACTTTATAGTCTTTGCGGGTACAACCACGGGAAATAAAGCCGTCCGGGTGATGCGTATCGACCGTCAGCGTGAACAGCGAGAAAGGCTTGCCCTCTTTGCTCAGCGTGATGAATTTTTTATAAACCTCGTCAAGCAGCGTGTCGTCATACCAGCCCCAGTCATTTTTATACGCCGGGTCAGCCACGGTCGGACGCAGTTCGTTGTAGCCATACAGATGATCGAAACCGTGAGATTTCAGGAAAGTGCCTTTACCGGCAAATGCCAGTTCCGCACCCTGATAGAAATAGTTGGTATAACCCGCACCTTTCAGCACGTCGCCGAGACAGACGTTTTCCGGATAGAACGTGGCTAATGCGCTGGACGCATTGCCATCAAACGGGGCAAACAGCGGGATACCACACTGTGAAGCCACCATGCCGGCGATGGTATATCCGGTGCCGGGAACCTGCTTGGTATTGGTAAAATCAATACTTTGCGCTTTATGGCGGCTTAATTCGGTGGTCAGCCCGGGGAACACTTTGTCATCAAAATAAGTGCGTTCCAGACTTTCACCATAGATGTAAACCAGATTCGGCTTTTTCGCGCCTTTCACCACTTTCTCCGGCACTTTGTAATACGTGTCGAAGTCCGCGCCATTGCCGCTGATCTGCGTTTTTACCAGACGGGAAATATTCTGGAAAGCCTGTGTGGATCCGACCGAGAACACCGCCAGCACCACGGCCAGTACGCTGTAGACCGCGCTGCTGTTTTTAGCACGACGCTGTTTCAGACACCACGCCAGCAGGGCAAAAACGGCAATCAGACCAGCGAGTAAACCGATGAATGGCAGGATATATTTGTTCAGCCCGGCGCCTTTCAGGCTGCTGGTGACGGTGTAAAGCACGGCGTCAGTAATGCCTTCGCCAGTAAAATAATTACTGCCGATCAAAATGACGTTGAGGATGACGTAAAGCCCGAGGAAAAACAGAACGAGCGAAAACCAGATACGGCTGGCCGACGCGCGGGTGACGTAGAAAAAGATAGAGGAAAGAAATAAAACAAAAGAAATTATCTCAGAAGCCATTTCAGCACCCTGTCTGATTAAACAATAAACGCTACGACCCATTTCTGCTGTTTTACGAGCAGCGCCGACGGTTCAACTCATCGAATGAATGGCCCGTTCGCCATTCACTTCATCCTTGATCCTTGAGACAGGAAAATTCATGCCAAAAACGGACAGCGTTATATAGCCCGTTGCCCCCTGAGGGTCAACGCTTTAACACTGCGTCAGGTCATTGATTCATCCTAAAAAACTCATCTTTAACAAATTTTTGATGGGTAACTCTGCATGATAACTCAGAAATTTAACTTTCCAGTCACCAATTTGTAAGAATTGCATGATAGCCAAACAGTATGAGCGAAATGTGGAGGGAGATGCAAAATTGAGAAAGAAATTTGTGGGAAAGCCCGCAATACGCGGCATTACGGGCATAAAGAAGGAAAATCAGATTCCGCCTAAGTAGGCTTTACGCACCTCCTGATTATGCAACAATGCTTCCCCGCTTCCGCTCAGACGTATCTGCCCGTTGACCATCACATAGCCCCGGTCGGAAAGCTTCAGGGCGTGATGCGCATTTTGCTCAACCAGAAAAATCGTCATGCCGTTGCGCGCCAGTTCACGCAGCGTCTGGAAAATCTGTTTAACGATAATCGGTGCCAGCCCGAGGCTGGGTTCATCGAGCAATAACAGTTTCGGACGGCTCATCAGCGCACGCGCTATCGCCAGCATTTGCTGCTCACCGCCGGACATGGTCATCGCGCGCTGTTTCCGCCGCTCTTTCAGGCGGGGAAATAAATCGAACATGGTTTGCAAATCTTCCGCTGCATATTTATTTCCCACCGGGATGGTGCCCATCAGCAGGTTCTCCTCGACGGTCATATCGGGGAAAACGCGCCGCCCTTCCGGCGATTGCGCAATCCCGGCCGACGCCACAAAGTGCGTGGATTTACGGCTGATATCTTCTCCGCGAAACAGTATCTGCCCGCTCTGCACGCGCGGCTGCCCGAAAATTGACATCAGCAGCGTCGATTTCCCTGCGCCGTTCGCCCCGATCAGCGCCACGGTTTCACCCTCGTTAACCTGCAACGAGACTTTTTGCAGCGCCTGAATCGCGCCATAAAAAACATCGACCTCACGAAACTCCAGCATCGCATTGTTCACAGGCTGACCTCATCTTCACTGGCGCCCAGGTAAGCGGCGATCACTTTTTCATCATTTTGAATGGCTTGCGGCAAACCTTCGGCAATCACATCGCCGTGGTCGAGCACGATGATGTGGTCGGAAATGTCCATCACCATGCCCATATCGTGTTCAATCAGCAGGACGGTGATGTCGTGGTGATCGCGCAGAAAACGGATGATTTTACTCAGCGTGCGCGTTTCCACCGGATTCAGCCCTGCCGCCGGTTCATCGAGGCAAATCATCTCCGGCGCGGTACACATCGCCCGCGCGATTTCCAGACGCCGTTGCTGACCGTATGACATTTCGCCCGCCAGCCGGTTGGCGCAATCGACCAGTTCCACCACTTCCAGCCAGTAAAATGCCCGGTCGAGTGCCTGATTTTCCGCACGGCGATAAGCGGGCGTATTGAGCACACCGGCGATCAGATTACGGTTGGTTTGCATATGCTGCGCGACCAGCAGGTTTTCGATCACCGACATTTCGCGAAACAGCCGGATATTCTGGAAAGTACGCGCCAGTCCTGCACGGTTCACCAGATGCGTGCCGCCAAACATTTTGTAGAAAATCCGCTTACCCAGTTGCGCGGGTTTTATCCAGTCATCTGGCTGGAATTTCTGTCCAAGCACCTGAATCACATTGGTGGTGCGACGGCGGGTATTGAGGAAAACATTGCCACCTGAAGCTTTGTAGAATCCGGTCAGACAGTTGAATACCGTGGTTTTCCCCGCGCCATTCGGGCCTATCAGCGCGGTAATTGAGCCGCGTTTAACCGCCAGATTCACATCGTTTAACGCTCTTATGCCGCCGAAATGCATGCGTAAATGCTCGACACTCAGAATATTGTTATCTGCTAACGCTTCACTCATGGCGCGACTCCTTTACGCACGGTAAACCCGCTGCGGCTGATACGGATTAACCCGCGCGGACGCCAGATCATCATCACCACCATCAGCACACCGAACAGCAGCACGCGATATTCGGCAAAACTGCGCAGCAGCTCCGGCGCAACGGTGAGCACAAACGCCGCCAGCACCACGCCGAGGGTCGAGCCCATTCCGCCCAGCACCACAATGGCGAGGATCAGCGCAGATTCGAAGAAGGTAAAAGAGGTCGGGTTGACGAATCCCTGATACGTGGCGAAAAACACGCCCGCGATCCCGGCGGTAGAAGCGCCGAGCGTAAACGCCGAAAGTTTTACCAGCACATGGTTCAGCCCCATGGCGCGACAGGCGATTTCGTCTTCACGCAGCGCTTCCCACGCACGGCCAATTGGCATGCGGGTCAGACGATGTTTGATATACAGCACCAGCAACACCACCAGAACCAGTACTGCATAGATGAAAATAAACTTCATGTTAGGGTTGTAAGTCAGATGGAAAAACTCGTGGAACGGCACGCCGCCCTCTTTCGCCCGCCGGCCAAATTCCAGACCGAAAAACGTCGGTGGCGGCGCGGAGACACCGTTCGGGCCGCCGGTAAACGACAGCCAGTTAGTCAGCACCAGGCGGATAATTTCGCCGAAACCGAGTGTTACAATCGCCAGATAATCGCCGTGCATCCGCAGCACAGGGAAACCCAGCAACGCGCCCGCCAGCGCGGCCATCAAGGCAGCCAGCGGCAGCATCGACCAGAATCCGAGGCCGAGATACTGATATCCCAGCGCCAGCCCGTAAGCGCCGATGGCATAAAAAGCGACATATCCCAGATCCAAAAGCCCGGCCAGCCCGACCACAATATTCAGCCCGAGACCCAGCAGCACGTAAATCAGCCCTAAAATTGCCACGGTCAGAATGTATTTCGTGGCCACGAACGGGAAGAAGATCGCCAGCACCATCAGCAGAGGCAATATCCAGCGCAGATTGCTTTTGTAATCCGGCGGACGAACGTACACACCGGCGCTGTCGGATTCGAAGCGCGCGCGCATTCTCTGCCCGCTCGCGGTTTCCAGGAACGCACTGAGTAAAAAGCGCCCGAGCATGACGGCGGCAATAATCCAGACAAGCCGCTGGGAATGGAAGGTAAAGCTATAGCCGTCCAGCACCACACCCACGACGGGCCCGAAAATAATCAGCGCCACCAGCCCGGCGAAAATGGCATCCAGCAGGCAGCGTTTAAGCGAAAATCCGCTGCTCACAGCAGTTTGTGTCGTCATTTTATTTCCCTCACACTTTCGTCACGACCGGACGGCCCAGCAGACCCTGAGGGCGGAAAATGAGGATCACCACCAGCAATCCAAACGAAAAGACATCTTTGTAATCCGAGTTCACCATGCCTGAGAACTGCGCTTCGGCGATCCCCAGAATCAGGCCGCCCAGCATCGCCCCCGGCAACGAACCAATGCCGCCTAATACCGCCGCCGTGAACGCTTTAATACCAATGATAAATCCGGCGTAAAAATCGAAAGTGCCGTAATTCATGGTAACCAGAACACCCGCCAGCCCGGCCATCGCCGCCCCAATCATAAAAACCAGCGAGATAATACGGTCAGTGTTGATGCCGAGAATTGAAGCCATTTTTCTGTCCTGCTGCACCGCACGACACATGCGACCGAGCTTGGTATTACTGATAATCCACGACAGCACCAGCATTCCGAGAAGCGAGGCCACCAGAATGAACAGCTTGGTGTAGGTCATCTGGACAAAGCTTTCGCCGATATGAAAGCGGATGGCACCGTCCAGCATGGTCGGGATCCCCTGCTGTCGCGGCCCCTGACTGATTTGTGCGTAGTTCTGCAAAATCAGCGACATACCGATGGCCGAAATCAGCGGCGCAAGGCGTGTGGAGTTTCGCAGCGGTTTATACGCAATGCGCTCAATCGCCCAGCCATAGACGCCGGTGACCACGATGGTGAACACCAGCGTGCCGAGGATCAGCAGCGGAAAGGAGTGCAACCCGAAGAAGGAAAGCAACGCCAGCGCGATGGCGCAGAGGTAGGCGGAAATCATATACACTTCGCCGTGGGCAAAGTTGATCATGCCGATAATGCCGTAAACCATGGTGTAGCCGATGGCGATGAGACCGTAAACCGCACCGAGCGTGATGCCATTAAACAGTTGTTGCAGGAAGAAAGAATCCATAAATACGCTGTCTCTTTTTGTGACCGCGCCTGGCTAAGGCGCGGTCTGACACGGGTTCAAAATGGCAAGTCAAACAGCTTTATTCTTTCACTTCCTGATATTTGCCTTTGTCATCCCATTTATATACGACGTAATCAGAGACTTTCAGGTCGCCTTTACTGTCCCAGGATTTTTTACCCATGACGGTATCGACGCTGTTGGCTTTCAGCCAGGCGCTGGCTTTGGCGGAATCGCTGCCGCCAGTGGCTTTGAATGCGGCAGCAATGGCCTGAACGGACGCATAGGAATAGAGGGTATAACCTTCCGGTTCAAATTTGCCGGCGCGGAATTTATCGATAACGGCTTTGCCGTCAGGGATCAGACGCGGGTCTTTACCGAAGGTCATCAGAATACCGTTGGTGTATTGCGGGCCGCCGGCTGCGGTCACCATTTCTTCGTTAACGATACAGTCGCCGGAGAAGAAGGTCGCCTGAACGCCCTGCTCACGCATCTGGCGGACTAACGGACCGGCTTCCGGATGGCAGCCGCCGAAGAACACCACATCTGGTTTCTGCGCACTGATTTTTGTCACCAGCGCGTTGAAGTCTTTTTCGCCGCGCGACAGGCCTTCATACATCACCTCTTTCACGCCACGTTTGTTGAGCGCCGCTTTGGTGGCATCCGCCAGACCCTGACCGTAGGTATCTTTATCGTGGATGATGACCACTTTTTGGGCTTTCAGTTTGTCGATGATGTAATCGCTCGCCACTAATCCTTGCTGGTCGTCACGGCCACACATGCGGAACATGTCACTCATGCCGCGTTCGGTGATTTGCGGGTTGGTGGAGCCCGGCGTGATGGCGATAATTTCGGCGTCGTTATACACCTCGGAGGCAGGCATGGTGGAGGAAGAACAGAAATGTCCGACCACGGCCTGCACTTTATCCTGATCGACTAAACGGTTAGCCACCGCCACCGCCTGTTTCGGTTCGCAGGCGTCATCGCCCTGGACCAGTTTAATTTTCTCGCCATTAATCCCGCCTGCGGCATTAATGTCTTCGGCAGCCTGCGTGGCCCCGTGCCAGTACTGATCACCGTAAGTCGCATTCGGCCCGGTAAACGGACCCGCAACGCCAATCAAAATATCCGCACGCGCGGAGAAAGCGGTAACCAGACAACCGGCCAGCAACAAAGAGAGCGGACTTTTCATAAATTTCATCGACATCGTCATGATCCTTAGCACTGTGTTTGAGTAGAAACCTGAACTAAAAAGAAAATTCTGAAGCTTGATTTTGAAATTCACGGCTGACGCCAAAAGACGAAAGGTTTCCCGAGGTTTAATCAAAGGTAAGAAACATAAGCAAAATATCTGCCAGTGTTTCCAATGCTCTGAGAATGTGTCGGGTTCTGTGAGTATAGATAGCGCTCAGTCCGCGTTACGGGCAACTGACAGAAACGACGACGGGATCACACCGCACTGAGCTGGTGCTAAAAAGCGACGAAAATGAGGATAGCGAAACGGCGTGCACCAAAATGAGCCGTGATAAATCAGTCACTCCGTTCACACAATTACGCCTGGTGACATTTTTATCCTTTGCTTCTTGCGGCAGGTTGTTTTGTAATGCGGGCAGATGATTGCAACGGGAAACTACTGAACAATGAAGAAATTATCCTGCCTGACGGCTGTGGTTCTGGCGCTGACATTGACGGGTTGCGCCGGCGATTACGTGATCAATACCAAAGCCGGCGATCAGCTTTTCGCCCATGGCGAACCGGATCGCGACCGCGATACCGGTATGACCAGCTATACCGACATGAACGGCGATTATCATCTGATGAACACCAATGATATCGCGGGGATTGTGAAGAAGTAGGGTTAAACCAGCAACGCCTGCGCGCAGGACTCATCGGTGACAAGCCCGTTGATCCAGCGACCTTCGAGGGCGGCGCGGATAGCAATCTGCTTATCTGCGCCACCGGCCAGCGCGATCACCGGTTGATCATCATGCGGATGCGGTCCGACGCTGGTGAGGCGCGAATTCAGCACACTGTCGATGCGCTGTCCGTCCTGTCCCATAAAGTGCCCGAGCACTTCTCCCACGGCCCCGCTTTTCGCGAGTTTTTCCACTTCTTCCAGACTGATAAATCCGTCCTTGTGCAGCGGACACCCCGGTTCAATGGTGCCGATACCGATAAACGTCACGTTGGCCTGACTGGCCTTTTCACTGACCGTGCGGTAGATACGATGATTGCACCACATCGCGCGATCGTCTTCGCCGTCGGCAAACAGGGGGGCAGGCAGGATGAAATAGCGTCCCTGTGTTTTTTGCGCCATCAGCAGCGGCACGTCGTAACGGGTACAGGAGCCGTCCGACGCAATCGCGCCAATCAGCGAAACGCTGCTGTGCTGCGGTCTTTCTATATCCGCCAGTTCGTCGATGGCCGCTTTCAGCGTTCTCCCGGAACCCACGCCGATAATCATCGGTTCATCGCTGCGGATAAACTGCGTCATCACTTGCGCTCCCGCCACCGCAATGGCATGACTGATGCCCGACGGCGTCATACCCTGCCCCGGCACCACCTGGCAAATATCCAGCCCGAAACGCTTTTGTAATTGCGCCGCCAGTTCCATACAGCGCCCCACCGAATGGGAAATGTGAACGCTGACCAGCCCGTTATCGATCGCGCTGGCTACCAGCCGCTGGGCGACCTGCCGCGAAACGCCTAAGGCTTCGGCGATTTCATGTTGGGTTTGCCCGGCGACGTAATACATCCACGCCGCCCGTGCAGCCAGATCCATTTTCTTGTCGTTCTTACTCATGCGCGCATTCCAGCCGGTGTTTTCAGTGGCGAGATTTTATCGTTTTTCGCCTCTTCCTGTGATCGCTAAATACATCGGTCCACGAAATGTGTGAGCTAAAGCCCATTTAACGGGCAAATATTCCATTAGATTAACCGCAATCGAGCAAAAGCCCACTAAAAGGGCTTAAGCTCACACCAAATCAATAATCACTTTGTGGAGAATCTGATGAAAAATGCTCACCAACTGCAATCGTCTGTCTGGCTGCATATCGGCAGCGGCTCTTTCCACCGGGCCCATCAGGCATGGTATCTGCACCGCTTACTGGCGAAGGGGGATAACAGCTGGTCAATCGCACTGGGTAACATTCGCGAAGATGGCGTTCCGCTTCTGAACGCGTTGCAGGCGCAGGGCGGTAAATACGTGCTGGAAACTGTCACTCCGCAGGGTGAGCGTGAATATGAAACCATCACTTCCATTCAGAAAATCATTGCGTGGGATAACGAACTGGCCGCGCTGGTGGCTCAGGGGGCAGATCCGCACACCAGAGTGATTTCCTTTACCGTGACCGAAGGCGGTTATTACCTTGATAACCAGTTCAATCTCGACCAGCAAAATGCTGATATTCAGGCTGATTTGCAGGGCGCATGCCGCACGATTTATGGTGCCATCGGCCATATTCTGGCGCGTCGGATTGCGCTTAAGGGTGGCGATATCACCCTGCTGAACTGCGATAATCTTCGCCATAACGGCGAACGTTTCCGTCACGGTCTGCTGCAATTTCTGGCCCTGCGCCAGCAACACGACATCAGCGACTGGGTAAAAAATCACACCCGCAGCCCGAACACGATGGTGGATCGCATTACCCCGCGTCCGTCACCGGACGTCGCCGTGCGTGTGGCTCAGGCAACCGGATTTGAAGACCGGGTGCCGGTTATGGGCGAGGCTTTCATTCAGTGGGTAATCGAGGATGATTTCATCGCGGGTCGCCCGCACCTGGAAGAGGCTGGCGTAGAAATGGTGGAGTCCGTTCTGCCATATGAAGAAGCAAAAATCCGCATTCTCAATGCCAGCCACAGCTGCATCGCCTGGGCGGGGACGCTGACCGGTCAGCGCTTTATCGATGAAAGCACGCGTACTCCCTCCATTTGCCAGATGGCGTATGACTACGTCACGCAAGACGTGATCCCCTCCCTGACGCCAAGTCCGTTAGATCTGGCGCGCTACCGCGATGTCGTGCTCGAGCGTTTCAGTAATCCGCACATTCAGGACACAAATCAGCGTGTTGCCGCCGATGGTTTCTCTAAAATTCCGGGATTCATAACCCCGACCTTGCAGGAATGTTATCAGCGCGGTCAGACGCCACGGGCCACTGCCATGCTGCCTGCGCTGTTCTTCGTTTTCATGCAGCAATGGCATCTCGGTCTTCTGCCTTACGAATATCAGGACGGTATTCTCGACGCTCCGGCGGTGCATGCCCTGTTCAGCAGCGCTGATCCGGTGGCGCAATTTGCCGCCGATGAAAAGCTGTTTGCCGGACTGGCGGGCGATAAGGCCTTTACCGAACTGATGCGCCAGTCCGTTGAGCGCGTCCGTCACTGGCTGAATGACGCAAAACGCGTCTGAGGAGCACTCTATGTATCTCGGACTGGATTTAGGGACGTCGGAAATCAAAGCGGTCGTAATTGACGATCAGGGCCGGTTACTGGCCAGTGCCGGTGAGGCGCTCGAAGTCAGCCGCCCGCATCCGCATCATGCAGAACAGGATCCGCAAGAGTGGTGGCAGGCCACGCAGCGGGTGATTTCGAGCCTGCGCAGTAAGTTGCCGCAACGATGGTCAGAGGTCAGCGCCATCGGTTTATCCGGGCAAATGCACGGCGCGGTTCTTCTCAGCCGCGAAGGCCGGGTACTGCGTCCTGCCATTTTATGGAATGACACCCGCAGCGCAGCGGAATGCGCACAACTCACGCAAAGCGCACCGCAGCTTCATCAGGTTGCAGGAAATCTGGCTATGCCTGGTTTTACTGCCCCGAAACTCTTGTGGGTGGCGCGACATGAACCAGAGATTTTTGAACAAACGGCGACCGTCCTGCTGCCTAAAGATTATCTGCGCTGGATGATGAGCGGCGAGAAAGTCTCTGATATGTCAGACGCGGCGGGCACCCTGTGGCTCGACGTGGCGAAACGTGACTGGTCGGATAATCTGCTCGCCGCCTGCGGCCTGACGCGTGATCACATGCCGCGTCTGGCGGAAGGCAGCGATGTCAGCGCCACGTTGAAAAATGACATTGCCCGCGCCTGGGGCCTGCGCGACGACGTGGTGATCGCCGGAGGCGGCGGGGATAATGCTGCCAGCGCCGTCGGTATCGGCGCGGTCGATCCCGGCGATGCTTTTATTTCTCTCGGCACGTCCGGCGTACTTTTTGCGGTTAATGACCGCTTCCGTCCTAACCCGCAATCGGCAGTGCATGCATTCTGCCACGCCCTGCCGGACCGCTGGCACCAGATGAGCGTGATGCTCACCGCGGCCAGTGCGCTGCGCTGGTATTGCAATCTGGTGGGCAGTAACGAAACCACGCTGCTGGCAGAAATCACCCAGCTTAATCCGTCGCAACAGCGTCAGGCGCCGCTGTTCCTGCCTTATCTTTCCGGCGAACGTACGCCGCATAACGATCCTTATGCCACCGGGGCATTTCATGGCATGACGCATACCACGGACCGTGCCGCTTTGGGTTATGCCGTGCTGGAAGGCGTGGCATTCGGCATGGCCGACGGACGCGATGTGATGCAGCAGGCCGGAACGCAATTACAGCAATGCTCGCTGGTGGGCGGTGGCGCGCGCAGTGACCGCTGGGCGCAGCTGATGAGTGACGCACTGAATCTGCCGGTCGTCACCCACAGCGGCGGCGAGGCCGGTGGCGCACTGGGCGCCGCACGGCTGGGCTGGCTGGCAGCGGGCGGAGACTTTCGGGACGTGTGCCGCAAACCGCCGGTGGCGCAGCACTTTTACCCTGATGCCCAAACCCGCGACATGCTCGCTGAGCGCCTGAAAACCTGGCGTCAGCTCTATCAGCAGCAGGTCGACCTGCGTAACGCCTGAACGATGTAATAACCACCGGGGGCGCCTGAGCGCCCCGTCTCTGACCCTGACAACATAACCAGCTGCGAAATCTTTCGCAGAGGAGTCTGACATGCACGATCTACACAAACCGCGCACCCACTGGTTCGGTCTGCCGATGAATCTTTTCTGGGGCTATATCGCCATTGCGCTTTTCATGAGCGGCGACGGCTTCGAAATGGCGTTCCTCTCCAAACATATTATTGATATGGGTTTCACCGCCTCTGAATCTGCCGTGGTCTTTACGGTTTACGGTCTGGCGGCGGCGCTGGCGGCGTGGAGTTCCGGCGTGGTGGCGGAAATCATTACGCCGCAAAAAGCGATGCGCATCGGCTTTATACTCTGGGTGGTGATGCATGTGCTGTTTATGCTGTTTGGTCTGGGGATGAAAAATTATCCGCTGATGCTGCTGTTTTATGGTATCCGCGGGCTGGCCTATCCGCTGTTTATTTACTCCTTTGTAATGCTGGTTGTGCAGACCGTGCCGAAACAAAATCTCTCCTCGGCGATGGGCTGGTTCTGGGCGATGTACTCCATTGGCATCGGCTGTATCGGCAGTTATCTGCCCAGTTTCACCATTCCCTTTATGGGCGAAACCGGCACGTTATGGTTTGCGATTGCGTGGGTGGTTGCTGGCGGACTCATGGCGATGATCCTGCTACGCAATGTTGGGAAACCCGGCAGTAAAGCCAGTCTGACACCGAAAGAAAAGCTCGGCGAACTGAGCCGCGCGGTGACGATTTTATTCACCAACCGCAATATTTTTATGTCATGCCTGATCCGCATTATTAATACGATCTCCCTGTTCGGTTTTGCGGTGATCATGCCAATGCTGTTTGTCGGACGGCTGGGTTTTACCATGTCGGAATGGCTGCAAATCTGGGCGGTATTCTTCTTCGTGACGATTTTTACCAACGTGATGTGGGGCGTGTTAGGGGAGAAAATTGGCTGGCTGCGGCAGGTGCGCTGGTTCGGTTGTATCGGCTGCGCGATATCCAGCCTGGCATTCTATTATCTGCCGGTCTGGGCAGGACATAACTTCTGGGTGGCGCTGATCCCCGCCGTCATGCTGGGTATCACCGTTGCGGCTTTCGTGCCGATGACCGCCGTCTTCCCGGTTCTGGAACCCAATCACAAAGGCGCGGCAATCTCGATTTATAACCTTTCCGCGGGCCTGAGTAATTTTGTTGCACCGGCCATTGCCTCGATTGTGCTGCCGTTCTTCGACATAGAAGGTGTGGTCTGGGTCTATACCGCGCTTTATCTGGTCGCCGCCGTGCTGACGGTGATGGTCAAAGTGGAGCAACCGGGACATCCTGCCAAAGTCAGAAGCGGAACCCTGCCCGCCGGTTCTGCCGCAAGGACATAAAAAAACCGGGCGAAAGCCCGGTTTTTGTTTGCAGCGGGAGCAGAAATTACAGCCCCTGCTCGGCAATATCCATCGCAAAGTACGTCAGAATAATATCTGCGCCTGCACGTTTAATCGCGCCCAGGCTTTCACGCACCACGGCGCGTTCGTCGATGGCACCGGCCTGAGCCGCGAACTTGATCATCGCGTATTCGCCGCTGACCTGATACGCCGCCAGTGGCAGGCGGGAAGCCTCGCGGATATCGCGGATCACATCCAGATACGCGCCAGCGGGTTTAACCATCAGCGCATCGGCTCCTTCCTGCTCATCCATCAGCGACTCACGCACGGCTTCACGGCGGTTCATCGGGTTCATCTGATACTGCTTGCGGTTGCCTTTGAGCACGCTGCCGCCCGCTTCACGGAATGGCCCGTACATTGAGGATGCGAACTTGGTGGAATAGGCCATGATCGAGGTGTCAATAAATCCGGCTTCATCCAGCGCGCTGCGGATGGCCTGCACCTGACCGTCCTGTGCGGCGGATGGCGCAATGAAATCTGCACCGGCGGCAGCGGCAACCACGGCCTGTTTGCCGAGATTGATCAGTGTGGCGTCGTTATCCACGCCGTGGTCGTGCAGCACGCCGCAGTGCCCGTGCGAGGTGTATTCGCAGAAACAGGTGTCGGACATGACGATCATTTCCGGCACGGTGTCTTTACAGATGCGCGCCATACGGGCGACCAGACCGTTTTCGTTCCAGGTGTCGCTGCCGGTGGCATCCATATGATGCGAGATGCCAAACGTCATGACCGAGCGGATACCGGCGCGGGCGTAGCGTTCGATTTCAAACGCCAGGCGGGATTCAGGAATGCGCAGCACACCCGGCATGGCTTCGATCGGTACGTATTCAGAGGTCTCTTCTTCTACGAAAATCGGCAGTACCAGATCGTTGACGCTAAATTCAGTTTCCTGAAAGAGAGTGCGCAGGGATTCGGACTGTCTCAGGCGGCGAAGGCGTGAGCTCGGGAACTGATTCGACATGAAAACTCCTTAAAATTAGTCTGTTGCGCTGATATTTTTTAGAAACAGGAGCGCAGACAGTTCAGACGGCAGGAGGCAATGCAGCGCCGTCAGACGATGAAGCCCGCATTTTATAATAACTTTTAAACAAATGATGAACTTTCCGTGAGGAGATGTAACAGAGGTGGCATTATTGGAAAGGCGATCCCAATTCTCGGGATCGCCGGAACGTGTTATCCCAGCTTAATTTCCCTGTCTGCTGAAGCAATCGTCGATGGCCGGTGCGCGATAAATATCCGCGTAATATCCAGTTCACTGATCGCCTGGTTGATGCGCATTTCGTTGTCCAGATCCAGATGGCTGGTGGCTTCATCGAGGAACAGGATCGCCGGACGACGGTATAACGCGCGGGCAATCAGCAAGCGCTGTTTCTGCCCGCCGGACAAGCTGCCGCCCAGTTCGCTGATCAGTGTTTCATAGCCCATCGGCATACGTTCGATATCGTCGTGAATATTACAACGGCGGGCGCAGTCGATAATCCGCGCTTCGTCTTTCTGCTCATCAAAGCTGGCAATGTTCTCGCCGATGGAACCGGCGAACAACGTATCATCCTGTAACACACAGGCGATGCAGCTGCGGTAATTGTTCAGCCCGGCGGTGGTGATATCCATTCCGTTGATGAGAATGCGGCCTTCGGTCGGCGTCAGCAAACCGGTCATGATTTTCATCAGCGTGGTTTTGCCCTGCCCCGACGGCCCGGTGATGGCCACGCTTTCCCCCGCCGCCACCGACAGATTCAGGCCGTTAATCAGCGGTGCGGACAGGCTGTCGTACTGGAAAACCAGATCCCGCACATCCAGTGACGCTGCCTCGCCGGCCCGCAGCAATTCACGTTCCGGCAGGGATTTTTCAGTCTCCGTCAGTGCGATATCGGCGATACGGTCGCGATGCAGGGACAACATCCGCAACTGCAACATCATATTCAGCAGATTGGCCGCACGTTCGGAAAACTGCCCGCGATAAGTGTTAAATGCCACGAACATCCCAAGCGTCATATGCCCGTCAATCACCTGCGTTGCACCGAGCCACAGCAGCGCGACCTGATCGAGCGTGGCGATCAACGTATTACCGCCGGTAAACATCATTTCAAATTTGGTTTTGCGCACCGTCGCATTGGCGTTATCAATGTTCAGATTCAGCCAGAAATTGGCGCGGGCTTTCGATAAACCGAGCGCCTTCAGCGTGCTGATGCCGTAAAGCGTTTCCATAAAGTGCGAGCCGGCACGCGCACCTTTAACGATTTGTTCTTCCGACACCTGGCGGTAGGCGTTATAGGTTGTCAGACGGAACACCACGTAAATCGCCGTAAAGCCGAGGATCACCCAAATCAGCCAGCCGCCGTACAACACCATCATCACGATCAGCCCGACCGACATAATACCGTCGATAATACTGTTGACGACGTTGGTGGTCAGCGTGGTACGCAGCGTGTCGAGCGAGGTGAAGCGTGACTGAATGTCGCCGAGTTTGCGCTTTTCAAAATAATCGAGCGGCAGTTTGAGCAGATGGTCGAACAGCCGCGCTTTCCACTGCACGTCAATCAGCGTACTCATCACCAGCGAGGTCCAGGCGCGCAGCATACTGACGCCGGTGCGGAAAATGATGAAGAACAGCAAGCCGAGGCAAATCAGCGTCAGTAAATCAGGGTCTTTCGCCGGGATCACGTGATCCATCACCAGCTGCATGCCGACCGGCAGCAACAGATTGACCGATTCGATCATCAGCGACAGGCAGAAGATTTTGGTCAGCGCCGGAATAAGCCCGCTGACGTTGCCCATCATTTTGCGCAAATCGAGCCGTACGCGCGGTTTTTCAGAGGTAAAACCGTTATCCGGCCACAATTCCAGCGCCACGCCGGTGAAGTGTTCGGAAACCTCCCGCATGCCCAGCGAGCGACGGCCAAACGCCGGATCGTGAATAACCACCTTGCCCTGCTTCACGCCGACCAGTACCACGAAATGATTGAGATCCCAGTGCAAAATACACGGCGTTTTCAGCGCATTCAGTTCGTCAATATCGAGCTTCAGCGCGCGGGATTTCATCTCATTCGCCGTGGCGATATCCATCAGCGTGCGCAGCGTCGCCCCCCGCGATGAAATGCCGTAGTGCTGACGCAGACTCTGCAAATCAACATGTTTTCCGTGATAGCCAAACACCATCGCCAGACTGGCCAGCCCGCATTCAGCGGCTTCTGTTTGTATAATCTGCGGCACCCGGTGGCGCCAGCTAAAGTGCAGGCGGTCAGCCAGCTCCCGTACGTTATCGAGATTCATTAATTGGCCCCACCACGCTTTTCTTCATGCTGTAATACGGAGACAACATCCACTGATACAGCGGCCTTTTCTCCAGGAATAAGGTTGATTCGGCTTTCATGCCGCTGGATAAATTCAGCGTCTCGCCGTGCCAGTCCATCGCTTTTTTATCCAGTGAAACAATCACTTTGTAATAAGGTCCGCTGACCGTGCCGTTTGCCGTACGCGGCGCGCTGGCGTAGGAATTCAGTTCCTGCTCAGAAACCGGTGCAGAAGAGATCGATTCCACCTTACCGGGGAACTGACCATATTTTTCAAACGGATAGGCTTCGTAACGGATATTAATGTGCTCACCGGCTTTGACGTAAGGCACGCTTTCATTGGGCAGCCAGGCGACGAGGAAGAACGGAGAATTACTGGCAGGCACCAGCTGCGCCAGACTGTCGCCTGCATTCACCATCTGTCCGGGAGTGACGCTCAGCGAGGAGATTTTACCGGAGGTCGGCGCGGTGATCAGCAGGGAACCTTTCGCATCGGCCTGCGCCAGCTGACGCTCCAGATCGTTGCGCTGGTAGCCGTACTGCGAAATCTGATTATCAAACTCGGCGGCGCGCGTCACCAGTTCGCTGCGCAGATTGGTGATCTGCAAGGCTTCCTGAATCGCCTGAGTGTTCAGGCTCTGGAACGAGGTTTGCTGCTGGTAAAACAGGTAGCGCTGGTTATTCAGCTGGTCGGTATTGATGAGGCCTTTCTTCTGATACGCGCCGTAGTTCTGCATGCTTTTTTTCATGGCATCCAGCCCTTCCTGAGCGGAATCGACCATGCTCTGCGAAACCTGATGCGCTTTCTCATACTGCTCTAACTGCTGTTGCAGGTTTTGCAGCGTTTCCTGCTTATTGTGCTCAAGCTGAGCGACAATCGAATCAATTTGCTCACGCTGTTTTTTGATGGCGGCGAGCGTGGTGGTACTGACATTACCTGCCTGCGTCACGCGGCTGACGTCAATTTCATACAGCGGCTGACCCTTTTTCACCGGCTTGCCGGTATCGACATACAGTTTAGTGATCACCCCCTGTTCCGGGCTGAATAAATTAATACTGTGCGGCTGAGTGATAATTTCACCGCTGACGTTTATACGCCGGGTGTAATTAGTGAAGATTAGGAATATCAGTAAAGAAATAAGAAAAAGAGTGGTCAGCGAGGTCACAATCCATAACGGCCAGCCAGCGAGTAATAATGCTTTACCCGTCCAGTGGTTTTGCTGATGTTCATTGACCTCTTTGCGAAAGAGCATATTTTTGGTTCCGGAAGCACAGGCTGTAAAAACAGAATCGTTGAAAGATAGCAGCCTGAAAGCCTCCTGCCACCGCGATTACTCTGAAACATCGCCCGGAGGTATTAACGCACAGAGACAGTTACGCCGTAATATTAAATAACTTTTTGTCACAGGCATTATTCACCCGGAGTTATTCGATTATTT